>CAMHPA010000056.1 GCA_946186925.1 uncultured Bacteroidota bacterium
GATTATTGTTAGTTGTTTATGTCTTCAGCTAAATCTTGAAAGAAATTGTGATTTAGCACGTTGGATATTCTTTTAAGCAGTTCGGTATCGAGGTTCGAACGTTTGAAAATGTCGTAAACGTTTTCTCGCGTACAGCATATCTGTTTTGCAAACCAAGTTGTTGTTCGTCCTTGATTTTTAATCTCTTCTTGTATCTGATGTCCGATGTGAATGCTCATAAAAAAAGGCGTTTGCCATTCGTCAGGATTTATCTTCCCATAAGGTAACCGCCAAGCAACCTTGCTAACAGATAAACGCGAATAGTTCACACCTTGAGGCGTAAAACCATCATCATCTGTTCTGTTAGCTTAAAAATTGGCGGTTTTTAATTGGGAAGAACCGATGCGAAAAAATGCTATTTGTTTTCTATTTCTCTAAATATCAAATACTTTTTGTGTGTTAAACATTTATTATAACGCAAATATAAAAATAGAAATAAAAATGCCTTGACATACAGAAAAATATTGCGTACAGGCTGCAATCTTTTTTTTGCTTTAGGATTCCAATTCCAGCTGATTGCGTATCAGATTGTAGTAATTGCCTTTCCGTTCAATCAACTCATCGTGTGTTCCAACTTCGGCAACCTGCCCTTTTTCTAAAACTATTATTTGGTCGGCATTGCGGACCGTACTTAGCCGGTGCGCGATTACAAGAACCGTGCGCCCATTGTAAATGCTTTGCAAATTGTCGGTTATCAGTTTTTCGTTCACAGTGTCGAGTGAGTTCGTGGCTTCATCGAAAAACAGATAATCGGGATTGGCGTAGATTGCGCGGGCAATGAGCAAACGCTGTTTTTGGCCTTTGCTCAACTCAATTCCGGACATACCGATTTTTGTCATAAACCCGATTGGCAGCGACTCGATAAAATCGAAAATGCAAGCCGCTCTTGCTGCCGATTCAAGTCTTTCGTAATCAATATCTTCATCTTTTTCGTTCATCACAATATTACGGGCAATGGTGTCGGAAAAAATGTAGCCGTCTTGCATAACACAACCACATAATCGGCGGAACTTTCCCGCAGTCAGTGGTTCGTTTTGTGCATCGTTGATAAATATTTCGCCTTGCTGAGGCTTGTAATATTGTAGAATCAGTTTTAGCAGTGTTGATTTTCCACTACCGCTTGAGCCGACAATGGCGGTTATTTTCCCTTTTGGAATATGAATGTTGATATTGTTGAGCACCAAATCGTTTGGCGCAGAATTATATGCAAATGACACGTTACGCACTGTGATTCCGTCATTGCCATCACCGAGTGTTGGAATAGGGGCATTCTCGTTCTCGTCGGCCTTGTCGGTAACATCAGCAATGCGCTCAAGACTCAGTTTTGTGTCTTGCAGCCGGTTGACGAAATTCACCATTTGGTCAAGCGGACTATTCATCTGTCCGATAATATACTGCACTGCAAGCATTGTCCCTAATGTAAGCTGACCGTTAATCACCATTGATGCCACAGCAAATGTAATGAGCAAGTTTTTCGACTCGTTTATCACTGTTGCGCCCAACTCACTGTGCTGTTCTAACCTGAGACTCTTGAAATTAACATTATAGACTTGTTCCTGTGCATTGCGCCATTTCTGTTTGAAATAAGTCTGGCCATCGCGTAGGCGAATTTCAGATGCGCCTTCAGCTATTTCAATGGTGTTTAACTGAGTTTTGGTCATACGGTCGAACCGAGTGTTGTCCAAAACACGACGACGGCGAATAAAAAGCAGAATCCAACATAGATATAATATACTGCCTATCAGAAAAATACTGAATAATTTGAATGAATAGACGGCCAACACTGCACCAAACACTACAAACGACACGATTGCAAACAGAAACGACATTGAGTATTGTGTTATGAAATTGTCGATGCGGTCGAAGTCGTAGATTCGCTGAATGATGTCAGACGTGTTCTTGGCCTCAAAAAATGGCATTGGCAGATGCAGCAGTTTCTCGATGAAGTCGGAAATCATCGCTATGTTGATGTGTGCGCTGATTTTAAGCGTGAGCCATTGTCGCCCGAAATCAGCCACTGTGCGGCCGATTATCAACCCACCTTGTGCCAGCAGAATTGTTATCAGCAAATTGAAATTTTTCTGAACCACGCCCATATCCACCACTGCTTGCGTGAGGAACGGTATGACAAGTTGCAAAAGGCTTGCCAAAACAAGCAGTAATGTGGCTTTCACAAATAGCGACTTCTTGCTTTTAGCGTATTGCAGCAGACGTTTAAAGGCCGCCGTTTTATCGTTTTTCGTCGCGTAAGTCGTTTTTTCAGATGGTGGAGTCATTAGCAAGGCAATGCCTTCGTCACCGTCGCAGCACCACTTTTGCTTGAATTGCTCGTGAGAGTAGGTAAGAAGCCCTAATCCAGGGTCGGCCACTAAAACTTTTCGCCGTGTGATGCGCCGAACAACAATGAAATGCTCGCTGTCCCAAAAGACAATGCAAGGCATCTGTTTTTCTTCTGCTTGTAAGTTCTCGAAATTCAATTGTACAGCTTCTGTCGAGAACCCTAATTTTTGAGCTTGTTCATTAACCATCAATAGGCTGACGCCAATGCGCGACACTTGGCATTGTTGCCGTAAACTATCGTAATTGACAAGGATTCCGTACCATTCGGCAATCATTGCAAGGCTTGCCACGCCGCAATCGCTCGAATCGGCTTGTAATATTAAAGGGAAATGGAATGGCATTTATCGCTGCATTCGCTGTGTGTCAGTTATTTCTACATCTTTCGCATTGAATCCGCCAATGCGCCATACAAGCGAGGCGTTGAAGCTGTTGAATGATTTTTGATCCCATTTGAGATATTGGCTGTTGAAATTTGTTGTGACGGGAAACGCGTTCCATCGTTCAAAAATGTCAGACCATTTTGCCGTGAAAATAAGATTCTCCAAAATTGCCCATTTCATACCTATTTCAAGGTTATAGCCATCATTTGAGTCATAAATACCTTGAATGCCTTTCGACACATATTCGGCGTCGAGAGTGAATTTCAGATTCGGTTTTTCCGACACGGTGAATGTGTTGTATGCTGAAACGGAAAACAGAAATTTATCTCTGTCGAAAGATTGATTATGGAAATCCGACATTTTATTACGGTTATAAATAAAATATCCGGATAATGTTGGTTCCCAAAAACCTATGTAGAATGGGAATTCCCCACCAATGCCATAAGTTAAACTGTAATCGAAATTCACGGTTTGATTATAATTTCTCAATTCTTCGGCATTCTGGTATGGCAATGTGGCAAAAAAGTCTTTCATAAAAAGAGTGTATGCATTAATAGTGTATTGTTTGTTAATGATATATGCAAAAATGAAATCATAATAGGTTGAAGGTTTTAGTAAAGGGTTGCCAATTTCAAATGTGTAAGGATTTATTTGGGTGATGTATGGACAAAGGTTCCAATATGTGGGATATTCCTTGTAGGTGGATATTGATAATTGTATGATATCGCGTTTGAGAGGCCACATTACTGACAGGCTTGGGTACACCATCCAATCGTTCCATAAGGTTGATTTTGTGCCGTTTTCGTCGTAGTCCGATTTGAAATATTCGAGTTCCAATGTGAAATTGAGTTGGATGCTGTCGAAAACGGTGTTTGATGTTTCGGCAAAGACCGAAAAACGCCACTCTTTCTGTTTGTTGTTGTCGTATCTGTTGTTATCGAGCTCATACAATCCGTTTTTAGGGTATAGATAGCTCATCTCTGTGACCGAATTGGTCATAGTGGCCTGTGCTCCAGCACTCATCTGCCAAGTCCCGCTGAACTCCCAATCGTAGCTTGCCAACAGTTTCAATTGGTTGATATCCATTGCCGAATTGTAGTGATAATCGGTTGTTACGCTATCTGATTCAAAATCTTTATATTTTGATTTTGTATTGTCGTAGAATGAAACATAATCGGCCGAAATGTTTGCTCCACCAAACACGCCTTTCAGGTTCACATTCTGTAGAATGTCTTTTTCATTCTCGTTGTTTAAACTATTAACCGAATCTGATTTCCCAGTATGATATTGGAAATCAGCATCAGATTTCATATTTCTGTCTGTTTTATTCTCTTTCACATAATACATCAGTGACAATGTGTTTTCTTCGTTGAAATTATAGTCAACCGATGTCCGGAATGTATTGTTGTTAAATTTATTAACAGCATTGGATTTTTGGTCGATAATGGTTTGAATGCTGTTGAAGTTGTTTATGGCATTTTCGGAAAATTCACTTCGTATTTTTCCATACGAAGTGTTGCCTAAAACGTCAAAATCGAGTTTCTCACCGCGGTAAGCCGCATTTGCGCGCGAACGTCCCGATGCATAGAATTGTTGGGTATATTCGGTTGCGAGTTCGGCTTCCAATGGCGTTTCGCGCCGTTTTTTGTCGGTTGCAATGTTTATAAGCGCACCTTTAACTCCGTATTTTGCCGATGCCTTATACATCACTTCAATATTGCCGATGCTGCTTGCTGGCATAGCTTTCAATATTTCGGCTATCTCACTGTTGCTGAGCATTGTTGCTTTGCCATCGATTATCACAGTCAGTTGCGATGCACCTGCAAGGCTTATCTCATCATTTCTGGTTGTTATACCAGGCGTGTATTGAAGCAATTCGAAAGCATTGCTTACAGCCTTCTTCTCGTTTACGCGCTGAGCGTTGTAAACCAATGCGTTGTCTTTGACAATCACTGCCGGTGCTACGGCTCTTACTGTAACGCCGTCCAATTGAGTGGACTTTTCTGTTAATGCTATGTTTCTCAGCTCAGAAAAATCGCCATTAGTAAAGGTGATTGTCTTGTTCTCATAAACTAAGTGCTGAACTTGCACCATACCATTATTAATATTTATTTCAAGGTTGAAATTCCCTAATGAGTCGGTTGTCGTTGCACTCACAAAAGATGAATCGGAGTTTTGTAGAATGAGTACGGCATTTGGTATTGGTCCGTTTTGTGTGTCAGTTACTTTGCCAGAGATGTTTTGAGCGTTGTTTGCCATTACGGCAAACAAAAAAAAGAAAAGAGATGCTACTTTCATATAGGTTGAATTTCTAATTGTGCTTTCTGTTTACAAAATGATTTGACTGTTTTGTTTGGTATTGCAATGATAATAAATGTTCCTGATTATGTTATATAAAAAGGCATGGATTTTTTACATAACAATCTACTACACAAATAAATAATTGTTTTCTTGTAAACGATTAATTATTTGGATCATGTTAAATATGCTCAGATTATAAATAGACCAAACTAAATGTAGAGTTGAGTGTGTTTGAAAATCATTATTTGTTTAATAAAAAATCAAAAAATAACTCGGCCGTTTCAACCGAGTTACCTTTTTTTTTGCGCAAGAAATGGATTAAATCGCAGTCCCCGAACGTCCAGTAACAACGATTCCACTTCTTCTAACAGCACCTGCAACCACATTGGCTTGCATTTGTGCATTAAGATTCTTTTTCATAATAGAATGAATCATAAAGTTAATCCCTACTCACTAACGCTTTTCAGGTTACTCGGTAAAACAACTAATAAAAAAGGCCAATTTTGTTTTTTGCTTGACAAATCAAATGTAAGAAACGCCTTTGAAAGTGTTAGGTTTTTAGTGTGATGGATAATTTAACAGAAATGTGAAATTTGATTTTGTTGAGTGTTCTTCGTAAGGTTTAATGAAAATAATTAACGTTCAATTGTTTTTTAGTTTATGTGCGGTCACCTTGCTCATTTGTCGGAAAATAAGCATTTTTGCAACCGTCAAAGCGCACAGCAACTAAGAAATGCAAGCCGCTTAGTGAAACAAAATATTGAGTACCAACAAAATGTCCATAAAACCAACACCTGAAATACCTTCAAGCACAACGGCCAAGCACCATTTGCTGTTGCTTGTGCCTGTTGTGCTGTTTCAACTGTTGGTAAATCAGGCGGTTGCAATCGCAGTGGACACTCTTCCGGTGGAGCCGTCGGCCGATACAATTGTTGTGCAGCCATCAGTTGACACTGTCATCGCGTCAGCGCCAACCGCCGACTACCAGTTCCGGGCCAAGCGGCTGATTCTGCCGGCGGTGCTCATCACTGTTGGCGCCATTGGCGTGAAAAACGACTGGGTTTGCGATGTCAAACTCAACGTGCGCGACGGACTCGACGATTGGCTTGGAAGTGAGCGCAAATTGCGAATCGACGACCAAATTCAGTACCTGCCAGCCGCCGCTTTCATCGGTCTCGATTATCTTGGCGTGAAGGCAAAGCACCCTCTGCGCGAGCGCATTGCGGTTGTGGTCACATCGTACGCGGCTATGGGGACAATGGTGCGCGGAGTCAAATGGGTTATCAACGAGGAGCGCCCCGATTCTAGAAAGAAGAACTCATTCCCGTCGGGACACACAGCCACTTCGTTCACCGGCGCCGAGCTGATACGCATTGAGTATGGTCCCGCGGCTGGCGGATGCGCATACGCAGTGGCCGCCGGCATTGCCTTTATGCGCCTCTACAACGACCGCCATTGGCTCAACGATGTGGTTGGCGGTGCCGGATTCGGCATCTTGTCGGCTCGTGTCGGCTATTGGCTGCTGCCCATTGAGCGTCGGCTTTTCAAGTGGGACAAATCATCGGCCACAACAGCCGTGGTGCCTGTCTTCAATCCCGCCGACAACAGTTTCGGAATGGCAATGACAGTTGTTTTTTAGGTAACCACGGAACTTACGGAAAATTTGGCCATCTAACGGTGGCTTTTTTATTGCTTCGCGAGAAATCTGCCGTCTCTAACCAAACTAATCCAAATTTATCCTAACGCAATTCTTTTTGGGGATTCTTTGGGTGGATATAAAAAAGCCGCGAACCCTTTCGGATTCGCGGCCTGAATAATCTTATTATCTAACCTGATTTCTATGCCTTTGCGGCGGCCATTTTCTCGGCCTTGACAGTCTCGTTGACTGTCTGTTTTGCTGCTGCGGCTTCCTGTGCGCTGGCGCTGTCCTCGATTGTGCGGTTAAGCATCGATTTGTGGTAGTAGCGCAGGCTGTGCTCCAACTGACGGGCCGAGCTGAAGTTCGAAACTCGTTTCAGATAGCCGATTACGCGTGTGCCGTAGTCGATGTTGGTTGAGCCGCACTTGCTGCACTTCTGCAGGGTGCGTTTGTCGATATAGTTGCACTCGTTGCAGATGGTGATTTTAATGTTGAAGCAGAAGTAGTTGCAACCAGCTTTGGCGGTAGCTTCGAGCAGACGAAGGAATCCTTCTTTGGTTGGTGCCTCCTCCAGATTCAGGTGCAGAGCCGAACCGCCGTCGAGATACTGTATGATGTCGCGGCCGTGAAGGCTGATTTTGTCCAAAATGTTGATTGTTGGGTCCTCAACCGGGTAGAAGTACGAGTTGTAGCAGTCGCGCGGAACGAACAGACCGTCCTTCTTGTCCCACATTGCGTTCTTCACGCCAAGGTTCTCGGCCGGAACAAACTCGGTGTTGAACATGCAGCCGTATTTCTTTTTGGCTTCTTTGTTCACCTCGTAGATAACCTTCAGGTGTTTCGATACAAAATCTTTGTACTCCTTGGTGTTGCGAGCTGAAATACCTTGGCTCTCGGCTGCCTCAACCATTCCGTTGATGCCGATTGTCGAGAACTGCTTGCTGAGCGAGATGAAACCTGCCGAGTAAACCGGAAGCAGACCTGCCTCAACATATTGCTCGATAATCTTGCGGTAAGCAACCTGATATTTGATGATTTTCCAGATTTCGGTTCTCAAATCGCGGCCCTGTTGAACCAGACGATTCATATTCAGCGTGATGACGTTTACCGAGCCTGTCGATACGCCACCGGCGCCAAGCGAGTAGCTGAACGTGTTGTCCGACAACTCGTTGCGCAAACGGCAGCACGATGCAAGGCTGTCGGCGTTTTCCGACTGATAGATGAAGAACGAGTTGCCCTCGCTCAACTCCTGGGCAGCCTTGTTGGCGAAATCCTGGTCAACAGGCTTGCCGTCTTTCACAAGCATAGCGGCTGTTACAACAGGGAAAGTCAGAATGGCTTTGGTGCGCTCCTTGTTGAACCAGCGCATAAAGTGCCACTGCAACTTGTTGAGAGTCTCCCAGTTGGGTGCGGTCATATCGGGGAAGACAAATGAGCCGAAGATGCTTTGGAAATACTCTTTGTCGAAAATTGAGATGTTCCAGAACACCGATTGGTAGCCACGAGCGGCAGCCGGCTGGTTCACAGCGAAGACTACGTGCTGCAGGTGGTTGTCGATGGTGTATTGATGTGTTTCAAGGTAGTTGTCGCCATAGTCCTTGCGAGCGAAGTAGTCGAAGTACATAAGGAACTCAACTGTTGCCAGAGCGCCTGCAAACTGCGAGCTGATGGCGAATGTCAAGTTGACGAACTCACCGCAGAAGCTCTCAAGGTGTTTCGGTTTCAGGCTCTCGCCGCCGAGTTTTGTCAAACCGTCAAGCAGGAACGGGAACATGCTGATTGACACGCAGTAAGGTTTCAGCGAAGTCTCGTCGTGAACGTAGATTTCGTGAGCCTCAATCTGGCGGATGTACTCGTCAGCTGTCTCCTGACCGAAGAGTTCGGCGATTTTCTCCTTCACCAGGTAACGGTTTACCTGAATGTTGATGTCTTTGTTCAACTCCGATTCCATTGTCGCAATGTTTTTCGACGTAACATTGGCGTTGGCATCCATTTTTGAACCGTCGGCAGCGTTCGAAGCGCCGATGTAGTCTTTGATAAATTTGGCTTTGGACTTTAATTGGTCCTCTGTTAACCGCATCATAGCCTTACAAAGTTTTAAGAAATTGGTTATTAATAAGTTTATTAGTCTTCACTTCAACAAAACGCTGGTTGGTAGTGGCGCTCACCAGTCCGCCGCGCTCCTCGATCCACGGGCCGGTCTTGAGCCACGTCAGGTTCGATTTGATGTCGTCGGAAACTGTTTCCTGCCCGGTGTAGAGGCAGGTGTCGAAACCGAGTTCCTTTGCCGTTGCCAGCTTGTGCACAAGCTCATCGGGATGCCACTCGCCGCCCATAAAGAGCACGCAGTTGGCATAGCCGCGATATTGGTTCAGAATATCGACATAGCGCTCATCGGTCAGGAGCTCGCCGTTGCCTTCCTTCCAGAGGAAAGGCGAGTGGCAGCCCTTACAATGCAGCGGACAACCCGAGATTGAGAAGCAGATGCTTATCTGTCCGGGTACTTCCTGTAGCACTATGTCAACATCGTAGCAATACATTCTATCTTCGTTCGTTTAGGCGAAAAGCCTCTTTTCACCCCGTCTCACGACGGAATGTTGTTCGTAAAAATCTTAACTGTTTAATTAGGTGATTGATGAGTGAACCTTGCGATTCTTCAACCATCGATAGCAAATTTATTAGCGAAAGAATTGGTGCGTACATTCCGCCTTCTAATGTTATTAAACAGTTATTAACAATGCTGATTATCAATAAAATAAAATAAATTTTCTTTAGTAAGTGGCTACAAGCCAAACACTTGTTGTTTGTTAACAGCGAAGTGTTAATAGGTTGAAAAAAACTTACCCCCGTCGTATCAGATTTTTGTTTTTATAAAAAAGAAATTTCGGGATTTTTTCAAGAAACATCGGTTTTATCGAGCGCACCAAATTATTCTTACATATATTTGAATGTTTTTGAAAACGGTGGAAATGAGATTCGCTATACCAACATTTTTGTCAGCATTCCTACTCGTAACAGCTTGTTGCTCAAGACAAGACAATGCGACAATAAACTTTGCGGACATGGATACCACCGTCAGACCGCAGGATGATTTCTACAACTACGCAAACGGTTTTTGGGCCGCAAACCACCCAATGCCTGACGATTACAGCCGCTACGAAGCGTCGGATGTCCTTAACGAAATGACATTCCAGCAGATTCTCGACATCCTCAACGACTTAACATCCCATCCACAGCCAACTGGCTCCAATGCCGAAAAACTGGCGAAGTTCTACCTTAGCGGGATGGACACCGCCACCATCAATGCGGCAGGCATCGAACCAATACGTTTCTTTCTCGACACCATCGACGCCATTCAGCGCCCCGCCGACTTGCAAAACGCCATTACATTATTGCAGAAACACTATCTGACATCGCCGTTCTACATTCTCTATGGACCATACCTGTCAAACGGTGACATCTATGCATTCGTGATCGGCGAAGAGGGGCTCGGACTTGATATGAACGAGTTTTATCTTGACAATGACGAGTACTCGATCGAAATTCGTGAGGAATACAAAAAGCACATCCGCAACCTGTTTGTTCTTATGGGACAAGACAGTGCAACAGCAATGCAATCGGCAATGGCTGCCTACAGGATAGAGCATAAGATTGCCGAAATAACCCTCAATAAGATGGAGCAACAGAACCCGATAAACAAGCTCCGTCACGTTACTACCGACGACTTGAGTACAATGATACCCACCATCAATTGGAATAAGTACTTTTCCCAACTAGGCCTGCCCATCCCCGACACCATCGTGCTCAACTCGGAAAAAAGCTATTTCACCAAACTCGATAAAATGATGAATCAGTTGCCTATCGACGATTGGAAGGCTTTTCTCAAACTAAAGGTTCTAAACGGGATGGCAACTGCGCTCGGTTCGAGTTTTGTGACAGAGTCGTTCAACTTCAACAATCGCTTTTTGGGCGGCCAAATCGAAGAAACTCCCCGTTGGGAACAAGTTTTCGAGTCAATAAAAAACGATTTCGACGACGCTATTTCTGAACAATACATCAAACGGCACTTCTCGCCGGAAGCAAAAAATCACGCCATAGAGATTGCCGAGAACGTGCGAAGCGCACTGGCCGAACACATCGGCAACGCCGTATGGATGTGCGACAGCACTAGAACCAAAGCGCTCAAAAAGCTTAACCACATGCGGCTTAAGATCGGCTATCCCCCACAATGGGTCGACTACTCGTCGTTCATTATGTGCGACAACTTCACAACCAATGTTTTAACCGCATTGAGAGAGTACTTCAAATACGAAATGAGTTTCATCGACAAACAAAACGACCACACACAGTGGTATGAGGTTGTAGCGTTCGATGCCGATATGTATAATGTCATAAACCAAAATGAGATTATTGTCCCTGCGGCCTTTCTGCAACCCCCATATTTCTTTATAAACGGCGATGATGCCGTGAACTACGGTGCATTGGGCGCAGCATTAGGCCATGAAATGTCGCACGGATTCGACATGCAGGGCCGCCAATACGGCGACCACGGCGAGCTTATCGACTGGTGGACCGACAGCGACAAGGCTGCCTTCAACCAGCAACTGCAAAAACTGATTAACCAATTCAACTCGTTCATTGTCATCGACAGTATGCACGCCGACGGTGAGTTCACGGCTATCGAGAACACTGCGGACCTAGGCGGACTGCTAATAGCTTACACTGCCTTCAGCAAAACCGAGCAATGGAAAGACCAGACCAAGCTCATCGACGGCCTGACGCCTGACCAACGATTCTTCATAGCCTATGCGCAGTCGTGGGCCGGCAGCTACCGCGACGAGGAAATTCGCCACCGCACAAAGACCGATAAGCACTCGCTTGTGCGGTTTCGCGTTGAAGGCATACTACCCAACATTGACGCTTTTGTGAAAGCCTTTGGCGTTAAACCCGGCGACAAATACTACCTGCCAGACTCATTAAGAGCAAAAATATGGTAATAAACAGAATATCAATCTAATATCTATTTTATATGAAACGATTATCAATTCTTATTGTGATTGCGGCCGTTGCGGCCTCTATGTTCAGTTGCAACAGCGAGAACCGTGCAAAACAACAATCTATCGACAAATTGAGCCAGGGCATTGTCAATTTTTCAAAAATGAACAGCTTGCTTTCCGGTCCGGCTGGGAAAAGCGTAAATAGTGAATATGTTGATTCAATTGCCAGCACCATCAAAAAACGCAACGGTTATGAACAGAACTTGTTGAAAATATATGAAATGGAGTTTTCTGTAGCCAACGAAATGGCCTACCCATGGGTAAACTCGGCTATTGATAAATATATGGGTGCTGACAGCACAAACGTAATAATGTCGGATGGCGAAGGACGAAACGAAACCCGATTCAGACTGGCTATCGCCCAAAATCTCATCGATGCTCAAACACAACTGAACATCTGCCAAGGACAGAATCCATTAAACCTAAGCGATTTGTCTGCCATGTCATTTGCCGCACTCAACTCATTCAACACATTCTTCTTCTGCTACTACTTTATAACCGATAATACTGATTATCTGCAATTTTTCTCAAGAAACAACGAGAAAGTGAACAACTTGCGGAACTACGCTGACACCATTATGTCGTGCCCCGACATTCCGATTGACGAAGCATTCAAAATGGCTTCAACCCTGGAAGCCACAGCTTTCATAATCACAATGAACACACTATCGTTCAATATGTTATGGAACAATCAGCAAGAAAAGATGGACCAGATGGCCGATTTTTTCAACTCATTCTCTGAAAAAGCGATTGCGACTTATTATGAAACCGCAGATAAAAGCAAGGTTAAAATGTTTGATGACAATGAGTTTACTGAGTATTTGGAACAATCAACTGAATACAAAGTGGATTTGATGAATATGGTAATTGACGAATTAAGTAAATCACAAAATAACTGATAATGAAACGTATAACCACTCTCTTGACCACCGCACTGATAACTGTGTCGGCAATGGCGCAGCAAACGCCAATCTATCTTGATGTTAATCAGCCAATTGAAAAGCGCGTCGATGATGCTTTGAGCCGAATGACCACCGAAGAGAAGGTGGGGCTACTCCACGCACAGTCGAAATTCAGCAGCGCGGGCGTCAAGCGGCTCGGAATACCCGAAGTGTGGTGCTCCGACGGTCCGATGGGCATCCGCGACGAGGTGAAGTGGGACGAGTGGGAACAAGCCGGCTGGACAAGCGATTCGTGCGTCGCCTTTCCGTCGCTCACCTGCCTTGCGGCGACCTGGAATCCCGATATGGCCGCACTCTACGGCAAAAGCATCGGTGAGGAAGCGCTCTACCGCCGCAAAACCGTGCTGCTCGGTCCGGGCGTGAACATCTGCCGCACACCACTCAACGGCCGCACATTTGAATACATGAGCGAGGACCCGTTCCTGAACTCGAAGTTGGTGGTACCCTACGTGAAAAGCGTTCAGCAGAACGGCGTGGCGGCTTGCGTCAAGCACTTCGCATTGAACAATTTCGAGATAAACCGCTCATCGGCAAACGTGATTGTGAGCGACCGCGCTCTGCGTGAGATTTATCTGCCGGCCTTCCACGCCGCAGTGACCGAAGGCGGCGCTTGGGCCATTATGGGCAGTTACAACCTTTATCAGAAACAGCACTGCTGCCACAACAAAACGCTGCTCTGCGACATTCTGAAGGGCGAATGGAAGTTCGACGGCGTGGTCATCTCCGACTGGGGCGGCTGCCACAGCACCGACGAAGCCGTGCACAACGGTCTCGACCTTGAATTCGGAACCTGGACCGGCGGAACAACCTGGGGACGCAGCAACTCATACGAGAATTATTTCCTTGCCCGCCCATATCTTGAAGGCATCAAGAGCGGAAAATACACCACTGCCGAACTCGATGACAAGGCTCGCCGTGTTTTAAGACTGATTTTCCGCACAACAATGTCGGGACAGGCGAAATGGGGCTCACTCTGCTCTGACGAGCATTACGCCGCCGCACGCCAGATTGCCAGCGAAGGCATTGTCCTGCTCAAGAACGACCGCTCCATTCTGCCGATTGACGCAAGCAAGAAACCGAAAATTCTTGTTGTGGGCGAGAATGCCATTAAAATGATGACCATCGGCGGTGGTTCAACATCGCTCAAGGTACAGCGCGAACTGTCACCGCTCGACGGATTGAAAAACCGCTTTGGCGCTGATAACGTGACGTATGCACGCGGTTATGTGGGCGACACTGTAACTTCGTTCGACGGCATTGAGACCGGCCAGAAACTTGCTGACCACCGTTCGGCGCAGGAACTGACCGACGAAGCCGTTCAGATGGCAAAAAATGTTGATTTTGTGATATTTGTGGGCGGAATGAACAAGAGTGGCGGACAAGACTGCGAAGGCACTGACCGCAAATCGCTCGAACTGCCTTATAATCAGAATAATGTGGTAAGCGAGATTTTGAAGGTGAATCAGAATCTGATTTTTGTAAACATCACGGGCTCGCCTGTAACAATGCCGTGGCTTGGTCAGGTTCCGGCCGTTTTGCAGGCTTGGTTCATCGGCTCTGAAGCTGGCAACGCCATTGCCGATGTGCTTGCAGGCGATGTAAATCCTTCGGGCCGACTGCCGTTCTCATTCCCCGCCAAACTCGAAGATGTGGGTGCTCACGCTGTTGGCGAATATGTGAACAAGCCGAGTTTCAAGGTTGTCGATGTTGAGTACAAAGAAGATATTCTGGTTGGCTATCGCTGGCTCGACACCAAGAAAATCAAACCGTTGTTCGCATTCGGCTATGGCCTGTCGTACACCACTTTCAGATACGGCAAACCATCAATTGACAAAACCACAATGACCGCCAACGGCAGCGTAACTGTTAAAGTTGACGTCACTAATACCGGCAAACGCGCTGGCGCTGAAGTAGTTCAACTCTACATTGCCGACCTGAAATCGAGCCTGCCGCGTCCCGCCAAGGAACTGAAAGGTTTCAAGAAAGTGCAACTCAATCCGGGCGAGACCAAGACCATTGAGTTCACCATCGACAGCAGCGCACTCTCGTTCTACAACGACACTAAAAAGCAATGGGAAGCTGAGCTAGGCGCATTCGAAGCCATCATCGGCGCATCGGCAACCGACATTAAGGGAAAGGTTAAGTTTGAATTGAAATAATCAACTGATATTCATACAAAAAAAGATGACGTAGCGATGGCCACGTCATCTTTTTTTATAGAATTCATTCTTGAAATCACTTACCAAGCAACTCCACGCTGCGGTTCACAAACACATTCAGGTCCTCGCCTTTCAGCATATTGTTGGCCAGCAGTGCAAGGTCGACAAGTTGTTTTACAAGCGGTGTCGATTTGCCGAACTCCCTGAGTTTTGCATCCTTCTCATCGCGCAGAGTGTCAATCTGTTTGCCAAGGTCGGCGATTTGGTCCTTCAGAGCCTGCGGAATCTCTTCCTCCTTCTTGTCCTTCTTCTGAGCCTCAAGGTCGGCTTTCTGCTTGTTCAAAGGCTCAATCTTTGTGTCGATTTCAGCCAGAGCCGAACCCAGCGCATCTTTCTCTGCGTCAAGCACTTTCGTAATCAGCGGGTGAGCAGTGTTCACAACCAGGTTGAAGTTGTCGGGCATATCGGCGTAGTAGTTCATTCCGCTCAGAGCAGCGGTGTCCTTCATACGGCGCATAAACTCGTTCTGCGTAATCATCAACGGTTTGGCGTCAGCGCCAAGGTCTTCGAACTCAACAATAAAGTAACTCTTGTCGGGCGTTACGGCGTTGAAAACCTGAATCAGATTGTTGCGGTCGGCCTCCTCGATTTTGGCTTGCGGTTGGTCGTCCTTCTGAATCAGACGGCTGATAACATCGGCATCGACGCGGGCGAAACGTGTCTTCTCCAACTTCTGCTCAAGCGAGCCGATAAAGTGCATATCTAACTGACCATCAAGCATCAGCACATCGTAACCTTTGGCTTTTGCGCTCTCAATGTAGGTGTACTGCGCATCCTTGTCGGTGGCGTAGAGATATACTTTTGTGTCGTTTTTGTCGGTTTGGTTCGGCTTGACAAGTGTTTCGTACTCGTCGAGCGTAAAGTATTTACCTTCAATATTTTTCAGCAAGACAAAGTTCTTCGCGCGCTCGTAGAATTTCTCGTCGGTCAGGATTCCGTACTCGATAAAGAGTTTCAGATTGTCCCACTTGCTCTCGAACTGCGGGCGGTCGGTTTTGAAGATTTCCTCCAGACGGTCGGCCACTTTTTTGGTGATATGGCTCGAAATCTTCTTCACATTCGAGTCGGCCTGCAGGTAACTACGCGACACGTTCAGCGGAATGTCGGGCGAGTCGATTACGCCGTGCAGCAACGTAAGAAATTCAGGCACAATGCCTTCCACACTGTCGGTTACGAACACCTGATTGCAGTAGAGTTGGATTTTGTTCTTCTGAATCTCGATATTGTTCTTGATTTTCGGAAAATACAGAATACCAGTCAGATTGAACGGATAATCGACGTTCAGGTGGATATAGAACAGTGGGTCTTCGTGGCCAGGATAAAGTTCGTGATAGAAGTTCATATAGTCTTCATCCTTCAGGTCGGCAGGCTTGCGAGTCCATGCAGGTGCGGTATTGTTGATAATTTTATCCTTGTCAGTATCAACCATTTTCTTCTCCTTGTCGCTCCACTCCTGCTCCTTGCCAAAAGCAATCTTCACGGGCAGGAACTTGCAGTATTTGGTCAGCAATTGGTTGATGCGGCTCTCGTCAAGGAACTCTTCGCTGTCGGCATCGATATGCATAACAATGTCGGTACCAAAATCCTGTTTTTCAGCATCTTCAAGCGTAAACTCAGGACTGCCGTCGCAGCTCCATTTCACGGCTTTCGAGCCTTCCTTGTACGATTTTGTGATAATATCGACACGCTCCGAAACCATAAAGGCGCTGTAGAATCCCAAGCCAAAATGGCCGATGATGGCACCAATGTTGTCTTTGTATTTGTCGAGAAACTCGCCCGCACTTGAGAAGGCTATCTGATTGATATACTTATCGATTTCTTCTTCAGTCATTCCAATTCCGTGGTCGGAAACAACAATCGTCTTGTTGCCTTTGTTCACCGACACCCGAACGGTTTTGTCGGTCAGTTCACCCTTATAATCACCTTTGGCGGCCACGGCAACCATTTTCTGAGTTGCATCGACGGCGTTTGCCACAATCTCACGAAGGAAAATCTCGTGGTCGGAATAAAGGAACTTCTTGATTACCGGGAAGATGTTCTCACTTGTAACACCAATTTTACCTGTTTGCATAGTTTTATATTTTTTAGTTATGAATTTCAATTTTACGCGCATTTGGTTGTCAAACATTGTGCCACGCACTATTTTCAGCCGATTTGACACAACCGCAGAACGGACACTGACAAAAATGCCGTTTTTTTGAGTTCGTAAAGAATGCGATATTGACAAAGATTTTATGCGAATCACAAACACGACTTGGTAATTTGCATAAACTTTATGCAAATTGCCGAATTGATATTGTAAATTACATAGAAATTATGCGAATTATAAACTCGATTTATACTTTTACATAAGAATTATGTAATTTAATGGATTGATATTATAATTTGCATAAATTTGTATGCAAATTATCGAATCAATTAGTATATTTGCGTAATTTTTTGAGAGAAAAACGACACATATTTAATATATTAAAACAGCAACAGAAATGGTAACGCGGAATATTATAAACAAAATCAGGCAGATAGCCACCAAATTTCCAGTTGTGGCATTGACAGGCACGCGCCAGTGTGGAAAATCGACACTGCTGAAAAACTGCTTCCCCGACTACCGTTTTATATCGCTTGAGGACCTCGATATCAGGCAGTACGCACTGAGCGACCCTCGCGGTTTCCTCAGCAATTTCGGCGACCAACTGATTATCGACGAGGCGCAGTACGCTCCGCAACTTTTCTCGTACATCCAAACGAAAGTCGATGACAAAAACGAGTCGGGAATGTACATTCTGTCGGGCTCGCACAACTTTTTGCTGATGGAAAACATCTCGCAGAGCCTTGCCGGGCGGTGCGCTATTCTTACGCTCGCGCCATTCTCGATTTCAGAGATGAAGGCGGCCTCGCTCCTGCCCGATGACCTCAACACGTGGCTATACAAGGGCGGCTATCCGCGCATTTATGACAAAGATATCGACCCAACCGACTTTTTCCCGAACTATCTGCGCACCTATATCGAGCGCGATGTCAGGCTGCTGCGCAACATTGGCGATGTCACGCTTTTTGCCAAGTTCCTGAAAATGTGTGCGGCACGTGTCGGGCAGTTGCTCAACATTTCGTCACTCGCCAACGAGTGCGGTATATCGGCAGAGACAGCCAACTCGTGGATTTCTGTGTTGGAGACCAGCTACGTAGCCTTTATGCTGCGCCCGTATCACAAGAATTTCAACAAACGGCTGGTGAAATCGCCGAAGATGTACTTCTACGATTCGGGGCTCGTATGCTCTCTACTCGAAATTGCCAACTCCGACCAACTTTCAACTCACTATCTGCGCGGCGAGATTTTTGAGAATATGATTGTGTCAGAGACATTTAAACGCTTTTGGTTTCAGGGCAAAGAGCCGAATATCAGTTTCTGGCGAGACAGCAACCAGAACGAAGTTGACCTGCTGATTGAGACCAACGGACAGTTGAGCGCCTACGAGATAAAGTCGGGAGCCACAATGAACAGCGATTTCTTTTCGGGACTAAAAACATTCCGAAGAATAGCCGATTTGCCTGTAGAGCAGTGCTTTGTGGTGTACGGCGGCGACTTAGAGGTTCAAACCACCGATGGGAAATACCTCTCCTGGAGGAATTGGTAATTGCTAAATCATAGAATTATTGAAAAATACGTAAAAATTGCCGCATCCGGCCAACCGAGGAAATTAAACACTGATTGGAAAGCCAGCAATGTTTATGTCGCGACAATAACTCAAACACTGCCAGAGGAAAACACTCGTCATTAAAAGAAACGCCCAACCAGCTAAAACTGATTGGGCGTTTTTGTTTTATATGCTTTGAGGAATTAATCTCAACGCCTTTTCCCCTTCACCGCGGGCCGCTGATATTTGATGTTCGACTGATAGAACCAAATTCCGTCTTCGAACTTAAGGGCGTCGTACGACATATCGGGAGCAAAAAACATCGGGTTGCTGGTGTCCTGAGTGCCCATAACGGCCAGATGGTCGAGAACTATCAAATCAAGATTCTCATCGTACTGAATCATCATAGTGGCGCGCTTATTGTACTCAAACACAAGGCGTTTCATCTTTTTACGACCTACTTTTATCACCGATTTGCCGAACTTTGGCTGGCCTTTCTCGGTGAAAGTGAGCGGCTCAATAATTTTGCGCGTAGTGTAAAGCCCGCAGCCGTCCCAACCCAGCAGTGTGTAAATCACCTCGCCCTGATGCTTTCTCTCGACAATGCCATAATAGAGCATTCCGCGCCAATTTTGCGGAGTAAACGTCTGGTTATCATAACTTTCGAGTTGAGTGCCATTGTCTGTCAGCTCAAACAAACGGACTTTCTTCGCCTGTTTGTCGTGATACTGCAAATAGCCGTAATAATGGTAGTCGCCGGCATCGCCAACCGCAAACCAGGTGAAGATGCGCACGCGGCCGTCGGGAGAGACAACCTGGCATACATCGTTCTTTAGGCTGTCGAAAGGATACTCGAACGAGCCGTCGCGCTTGAGCGCCTCACCAAGCAACTGCCCTATTTGGACGGCAAGCGTATCTTGAAGGGCATCTTTGTACCGGCTTGCCGACAACTGCAAAGCTAATTCAACTATCTGATTTTCAAAATTCTGCAATACA
>CAMHPA010000057.1 GCA_946186925.1 uncultured Bacteroidota bacterium
TTTACGTTCCGAATTTCTCCCAAGTCGGAACGTAAAGGTCGCCAATCAGGCTGCGGTCGAAGTCGGCGTAGTTCAGGTCGTACTCCGGAATGCGGATTTGTGCGTACGAACCCGGGATGAAGTCCATATGCTCGCCAGCCGGCAGTTTCACCTTGAACTCCTTGATGAACGAAGCCACGTTGCGGTTGCTGATAACCTCGCACTCCCACTCTTTGACGCCAAGCACCGACTCCGGCACCTTGATGGTCATATTGCTCTTAACTTTGGCTTGGCAGCCCAGACGCCAGTGGTCCTTAATCTGCTTGCGGGTGAAGTGGCCCTTTTCAGAGTCGAGAATCTCGCCGCCGCCTTCCAGAATTTGGCATTTGCACTGTCCGCACGAGCCCTTGCCACCGCAAGCCGACGGCAGGTAGATGCCCTCGTTGGCCAGTGTCGACAGCAGGCTCGAGCCCGATTCAACCTCAACTTCCTTGTCGCCATTGATGGTGATTTTCACCTTGCCCGAAACGACAAGGTAACGTTTTGCCACCAGCAGGATGGTCACAAGCAAAAGGATGATGACAAGAAACACACAGATGCTTGCCAATATTAATTTCATATCCATTGTCTTATCCTTTTAATTACATTTTTAAGCCAGAGAAACACATAAACGACATAGCCATCAAACCCACAGTGATGAAGGTGATGCCAAGTCCGCGCAAGGGTGCGGGAACGTTGGAATATGCCATTTTTTCGCGAATGGCGGCCAGAGCCACAATGGCCAGAAGCCAGCCAATGCCCGAGCCCAGAGCGTAAACCACGGCGCTGCCAACCGAACCAATGTATTTCGGGTCGCTTGGTGCAAGGCCAATGCGCTGCTGCATAAAGAGCGACGCACCCATAATGGCGCAGTTCACGGCAATCAGCGGAAGGAAGATACCCAGCGAAGCGTACAGCGACGGGCTGAAGCGCTCAACCACCATCTCAACCAACTGAACAATGCCCGCAATCACACCAATAAAGAGTATGAAACTCAAGAAACTCAAGTCCACGCCCTCAACAAGGCAGTTCGGACCCAGAACCTTGGTTTGAAGCAGGTAGTTGACCGGAAGTGTGACCACCAAAACAAAAGTCACAGCAATGCCTAATCCCAGGGCTGTCTTAACAGTCTTTGAGACAGCAAGGTATGAGCACATACCAAGGAAGAAGGCGAATATCATATTGTCCACGAAAATCGAGCGGACAAACAAACTAATCAAACTGTTATCCATCTTTCTTTAGTTTTAATGGTTCTACTTCTGTTGCAAATCCTTGTTGTGCGCGCGCTGCCACCAGATTATGCAGGCCACAATGATAAGCGCCATTGGCGGCATCAGCATCAGGCCGTTGTTCACATAGCCGGCGTTGGCAATGCAGTCGTAGTTCAGAACATTCACGCCGAACAGCGTGCCCGAGCCGAACAACTCGCGGAAGAACGCAACAATAATCAGTATCTTGGCGTAGCCCAGACCGTTGCCGATACCGTCAAGGAACGACGGCCACGGCTCGTTCTGCATTGCAAAAGCCTCCAGGCGGCCCATCAGAATACAGTTGGTAATGATAAGGCCAACATATACAGAGAGTTGCACGCTAATGTCGTAGGCGAACGCTTTCAGAATCTCACTCACGATAGTCACCAGGGCTGCAACCACAACCAACTGCACGATAATACGGATACGCAGCGGAATGGTCTTGCGAAGGCACGAAATGACCACGTTTGAAAGGGCGGTAATGATTGTAACCGATATGCCCATCACGATTGCCGGCATCAGTTTGGCCGTTACAGCCAAAGCCGAGCAGATACCAAGCACCTGCACCGTTACAGGGTTGTTCAGCCCCAGCGGCGTCAGCAGCGCTTCTTTATTCTTTTTCGAACTCATATCTCAATCCTCCTACCTTTTTAAAAATTTAGTGTAATTGCCAAGGCAGTTTTTCAGCATCGCATCGACACCTGTTGAAGTAATGGTGCCGCCCGAAATGCCGTCAACCTCGTATTTGGCGTCCTCAACCTTGCCGTTTTTGACAACGCTGATTTTCACCGAAGTGCTGTCGCCAACCAGTTTGCCCTCAAATTGTTTTTGGAACTTGACTGATTGAATTTCAGCGCCAAGGCCCGGGGTCTCGCTTGCGTGTGAGAAGTAGGTGCCGAAGACGGTGTTCTTGTCGTCGTTCAGAGCCACATAGCCCCAAATGGCGCCCCACAGACCGGCTCCGTAAACCGGAATCACATATTTGGTCTGTCCGTTAAGGTTGCAGACAAACACGTGGTAGCGGTTGGCTTTGCCCTCGTTCTCGTAAAGTGTTGCGAAATCGCCCTTGTATTCAACGATTGTATCGCCTTTCAGAATCATATCTTTCACGTTTGCAGTGAAATATGCGTCAGCGTCAGCAGTCTCCACATTGAGTGAGTAGAGAATCTGTTTTTTGGTGTCCAGTTTGACGTTGGCATCTTGTTTCGCGCGAAGCGATGAAGAGACAAACGACAGCAGGAACGCTACAATAACCACCATCGCGGCAGCGTAGGCAAACGTGTATGCGTTGCTGCTTGTGGGCAGTTTCTTTTCAGCCTTCAATTCGACAAAGGCCGAAGCCGGTGCGTTGCATTGCGGGCAAGTTTCCGGTGCTTTGTCACCCTCGTGGATATATCCGCAGGTGGTGCATTTGAATTTCTTGTTAGCCATTGTGAATTATGCTTTAATTGTTACTCTTTTTTTGCGGCGGTTAATGTTCGCCTGAATGAAGAAATGGTCGATAAGCGGTGCGAAGGTGTTCATCAGCAGGATTGCCAGCATCATACCCTCGGGGAAGCCCGGGTTGAGCACGCGAATGACGATTGCCATTGCGCCAATCAGGAATCCATAAATGAACTTGCCGCCCTCGGTGCGTGCCGAAGTGACAGGGTCGGTTGCCATAAACACGGCGCCGAAGCAGAATCCGCCGTAAACCAGGTGGTTGTACCAAGGCAGTTGCGCCATCGGGTTCTCGGCCGAGCCGCAAGTGTTGAACAGCCAGCCCATTGCAATGCCGCCCACAAAGACTGAAAGCATTGTCTTCCAACTTGCCACGCCTGTGTAGAGCAGAATGAAGGCGCCAATCAGTATGGCAACGGCGCTTGTCTCACCCACGCTGCCCGGAATCAGTCCGAAGAAGGCGTCGGCAAACGAAGTGTAGTTACCTGCGTTGGCCATTGCCAGCGGTGTTGCGCCCGAGAAACCGTCAACTGCGGCCTCGGCGCTGTAGTTGTAGTACCAGGCTGTCTCGCCCGACATTTTGGTCGGATAGGCGAAGAACAGGAACACGCGGGCCAGAAGGGCCGGGTTCCACATATTCATACCAGTGCCGCCGTACACCTCTTTGCCGAAGATTACGGCAAAAGCGGTTGCCACGCCAACCATCCAGAGTGGAACATCGGCAGGCATTACAAGCGGAATGAGCATTCCCGAAACAAGGAAGCCCTCGTTAACCTCGTGGCCGCGCATCTGTGCCGAAGCAAACTCAATGGCCAGACCAACGACGTATGAAACAACAATTATCGGCAGAACGGCCAGGAAGCCTTTGAAGAAAATCTGCCAGAAAGTGACGTCGGCCAACTCGCCCGTCATACGGAAATGCTGATAACCAGTGTTGTACATTCCGAAGAACAGCGCCGGCATCAGAGCCAATACCACGACAATCATCGTTCGTTTCAAATCGACGGCGTCGCGGACGTGAACACCACATTTGTTGGTTTCATTCGGTGTGAAAAGGAACGTTTCGAAGGCGCCGAATGTCGAACGGAACTTCGCGAACTTTCCACCCTCTTGAAATTTGGGCTTCACGTTATCCAAAAAATTTCTTAAAGCGTTCAATGTTTTAGATTTTTGGTTTATAACTAATTATCATCCAACTTCTTTCATCATCAGATTCAAGCCGTTGCGCAATGTCTTTTGGATTGCGATTTTCGAAGTGCAGACGAACTCGCAGAGCGCCATATCCTCCTCAACAACCTCGTAAATGCCCAATTGCTCCATTTTGTCGATATCCTCGGCCATAATGGCTTTAATCAGGTGTTCGGGGTAAATGTCCATCGGGAATACCTTCTCCATCTCGTTGCTGACCACAAAGGCGCGAAGTTCGCCGTGAGTGTTGGCGTTGAGTTTGTACTCGTGTTTCTTGCCTGTGAGCCACGAGAAGAAGGTGCGCGACGCGCTGAACTTGTTGAAACCGGGTGCTGCCCAGCCCATAAACTCGTACTCGTCGCCTTCAGGAATGGCGGTCAGTTGGCTGTCGTAGTAGCCCAGATAGCCGTCGGGCTGAACCTGTGTGCCGGTGAGCACGTTGCCGCTGATAAGGCGCACGTGGCCGTCGGCAAGGTTGCCGTTGACCATTGTGGTGAGTTGCGCGCCGAGAATGGTCTTCACGTAAGCGCGTTTCTTCATCTCGGAACCGCAGAGCACAACCACGCGGGTGAAGTCGTGAACGCCAGTGGCGAACAGTTTGCCAATGGTCACAACCTCTTGCGGCTGAATGGTGAACACCTTCTCGCCAGCGTTAATCGGATTGGTGTGATTGATTTGAACGCCCACGCAGCCTGCCGGGTGCGGACCTTCGAAGGCTGTCACCTTCTCGCATTTGGCACCGCTGAAGGCTTTTGAGCAGCCGTTGTTGTGGGTGCCGACATAAACCGGCGCAATCTTCGACAGAACGTCGAGACCTTTTTGGAAGAGCTCCTCGTTGGTGCTGACAATGAAATCGTAGTCAGGCGCCAGCGGTGCGCTGTCGAAAGTTGACACGAAGATAGCCTTCGGTTCGGCCGTTGGGTTGGCCACAATGTTGTAGGGGCGCTGCTTGAAGTAAGTCCAGGCGCCCGACTCGAGCAGTTTGTCGACAACCTGCTGACGGCTCATAGCCGCAGGGTCGCTCTTGCCGAAGTCGATTGGTGCTGCCTTGCTGTCGGCCTTGACAACAATCTCCGTAATAACCCGTCTGTCGCCACGGTTGACTGCGACCAACTCGCCGCCTACCGGTGACACAAACTTAACCTCGGGGTGCTGCTTGTCGAAAAAGAGCACGCTTCCCGCTTGCACCTTGTCGCCCACTTTGGCCACCATCTTCGGGGTCAAGCCCTTGAAGTCGGACGGCTTAATGGCAAACAATTCCGGCAACGGAATTTGGGCGAAAACCGTTTCGGCTTTGCCCTGCAAACGAATGTCGAGGCCTTTCTTGAGTTTTATAACATCAGACATTTGTTAAGTATTAATAAAATTTTGAATTAAAAATTGTTCGGTTCAATGCAATAAACACTTCTCCAAAAAACGGTGCAAAGAAAATCAAACTCGCTGTGATTTGCGAATTTATTGGGTACGATTTTTTCGGATTTTTTAACATTTTGGGATAACGGCAAATACTTTCACCTTTCCTTCTCTGCAAAGTCGAATTTCTTCATTTATTTCATCGTCTGTCAACTGTGGAAGTTGACCTGATTCAGCCATTTTCCTTATTTTGTGGAAAGCATCCCATCCTTTTTCATACGATGAAAACTCTTCCGCATCAATCTCAAACGGAATCTTTCTTTTCCGCACCACCGCTTTGGCAAATACATTCATTGCTGTGTTTGCGCTCATTCCAAACTGCGAGCAGAGTTCATCGAACTTTGCCTTTAACTGCGAGTCCATACGGACTGTCATTGATACTTGTGCCATAATTTTACGTTAATATGACGCAAATATACGTCAAAATGATTTAAATCGAATCATTATTATGGCATAATGCACTGATTTTTGGCGAAACAAAAAAGGCCACCCATCGGGCAGCCTTTTCTTGTGTCTATCTTATTGATTTACTTTTTCAAATCCACTTTTATCTGCAACTCGTCCATCTGCTTCTGGTCGATTTCGCCTGGGGCGCCGAGCATCACATCGCGGCCCTGGTTGTTCTTGGGGAAGGCAATGCAGTCGCGGATTGAGTCGAGACCAGCGAACAGGCTCACAAACTATGTGCGGAATGATAGAACAGAAAAATCTTCCTGTTTAAATGTGTTTGTAAAATGCTCGTGGAGTATACTTTAAAGAGTATTGATTCGTACATTAATGGTATCATACAAAATTACCATTATTCAAGAAATATCAGTTTACAAAAACACATTACATTTACCGCAGGCATCAGCCAATTACGGTTGATATGCTGATTTTGTATTGTAAATAACATAAAATCAAAAAGATGATGAGACAAGTGTTTGTTATTTCGGCTTTGATGTTGACGCCATTCGCATTGGCGGCACAACAATCAATAACTCCGCAGGTTATGGCCGAACTGCAAAAAAGCTATGAAAATACTTTGACAGATAAGGCACTGCGTAACGCTGTGAGTGCCAATTCGTTAAGTGCATTGGTGCTGAATCGTGACAACACTGCTGTCCACGATACATATTTTAGTGTTGAGGTGCCCTACACGGGAATCAGCGATCAGAAGAGCAGCGGTAGGTGCTGGCTGTTTACAGGTACCAATGTACTTCGCGCCAAGGCAATGGAAAAATATAATGTGAAAAATTTCTTTTTCAGCCAGATTTATCTGTTCTTTTATGATCAGTTGGAAAAGAGCAACCTGTTTTTGCAATGCGTAATCGATACGCGCACCAAGCCGATTGATGATCAGATGGTGCGTTGGTTGTTTCAAAATCCGCTTAGTGATGGCGGAACTTATACAGGTGTGGCTGATCTTGTTACAAAATATGGCCTTGTTCCACAGGATGTTATGTCTGAAACTTACAATAGCGACAACACATCTGAAATAAGTAGTGTGTTGAAACGCAAGTTGCGCGAATTTGGTATTGTTTTACGCGAGAAAGCGGAGGCGGGTGCTAATCAGAAAACGTTGGAACAGCTTAAAATAGAACAACTTAAAACTATTTACCGTATGCTCGTGCTGGCTTATGGCGAGCCTGTGAGTCAGTTTACATGGGCACCCAAAGACGCCAACGGAAAGACCATCGGGACACCGAAAACCTACACCCCGCTTGAGTTCTACCGTGAAATCTGCGGAGAAGAGGATTTGAACGCCGACTATGTTATGTTGATGAACGACCCGACGCGCCCTTACAACCAGGTGTTTGAGATTGATTGTGACCGTCACCTCTACGACGGTCATAACTGGCTATATGTCAATCTACCCATTGCCGATGTTAAACAGGCCGCCATTGCCAGTCTAAAAGACAGTGCGGCGATGTATTTTAGTTGCGACGTGGCCAAATGCCTTAATCGCAAAACCGGTATCCTTGATCTGAACAACTATGACTATGGCAGTCTGTTTGGCACTACTTTCGGTATGGATAAGCGGCAGCGCATTCTTACCTTCGACAGTGGTTCAAGTCATGCAATGACGCTTGTGGCTGTTGATCTTGACGCCGACGGCCATCCGATCAAATGGAAGGTGCAGAATAGTTGGGGCGCCAGTAATGGCCAGCAGGGCCACTTGATTATGACGGACGATTGGTTCTGCGAGTATATGTTCCGTTTGGTGGTGAACCGCAAATATTGCTCGCCCGAAATTCTTAACATTTTGAAGCAGAAACCGACACGCCTGCCCGCGTGGGACCCGATGTTTGCAGAAGAGGAGTGAAGCAAATATGAAAATTTGTGACTACCTATTATTTAGTGCTCACTATTTTATAACCAGCGTCGGCTAAAAAAATGCGATATATTAAATTCAAAAACTACCGTTTCGGTAAACTATGTTCACAATAAAATGAAAATCAAATATCTAATATTTAGTGCTATGTCAGCATTAACCGTATCGTGCAGCGACACACAAAATCCATTCTTCGCAGAGTTTGACACACCCTATGGTGTGCCGCCATTCGACAAGATTAAAACCGAGCATTATATGCCCGCTTTTATTGAAGGAATGCGGCAGGATTCGCTTGAAATAGAAGCAATTGCAAACAATCCCGAACCGCCGACTTTCGCCAACACCATCGAAGCGATTGAGTATTCTGGCGCCATGCTCAACCGTGTTATCAGCGTATTCTTCAATCTATATTCTGCTGATACTGACAAAGATATGGATGCCATAGCTGAGAAAGTCACGCCTTTGCTCACCGACCATTCCGACAATATCCGTTTGAACGCCGCGCTATTCAAACGAATCAAGGCTGTTTACGACAAGCGTGATTCGCTAAATCTCAATCATGAACAGATGCGGTTGCTCGAGAAGAAATATCAGAGTTTCGTCCGCAGCGGCGCAAATCTTAGTGATGAGCAAAAAGCCCGCCTGCGCGAGATTAACAAAGAGTTAGGCTTGCTCGATATCAAGTTCGCAGGCAATGTCCTGGCAGAAACCAATGCTTATCAGAAATGGATTGATAATGAGCAGGATTTGGATGGACTGCCGCAAGATGTGAAGAATGCCGCTGCCGAAGAAGCCGCCGCCGCAGGGCAGCCTGGCAAATGGCTCTTCACAACGCAGAAATCGAGTTTTATCCCTGTGCTTCAATATTGTACGAACCGCGAACTGCGCAAGGAACTGCTCATTGCCTACACCATGCGTGGCAACAATAACAACGCTAACGATAATAAATCGGTTATCAATCAAACTGTTAGACTTCGTGTTGAGAAGGCAAAAATGTTCGGCTTCGACAATCCTGCCGACATGATTCTCGAGACATCGATGGCCAAAAACTCAAAAAATGTGATGGATTTCCTGCCTTCGGTTTGGGAACCGTCGCTGGCGCAGGCCAAAAAGGAAGCCGCTGAACTTCAAAAGCTTATGGATGCTGAAGGCCACGGCGAGAAACTAGAACCGTGGGACTGGTGGTTCTACGCCGAAAAACTGCGCCGCGAGAAATACAATCTCGATGAAGAAGCGCTGAAGCCATATTTCAAACTTGAGAACGTGCGTCAGGGTGTGTTCGATTTGGCTACGAAACTCTATGGACTCAAGTTCGAAAAACTATCGGGAATGCCTGTTTATAATCCTGACGTTGAAGTGTTTAAAGTTATGGATGCCGATGGCTCACTGCTTGGCATTTTCTACGGCGACTACTTTCCGCGCGCTGGAAAACGCGGCGGTGCGTGGATGAACAACATCAGCGAGCAGTATGTGAAAGACGGTGTTGACCATCGGCCAGTGATTTGCAATGTCTGCAACTTCACCAAACCAACTGCCGACAAGCCTTCGCTGCTGACGATGGACGAAGTGGAGACTCTTTTCCATGAGTTTGGCCATGCGCTGCACGGATTTCTGTCGAAGTGCACCTACGCAAGTTTGTCGGGCACAAGCGTGCCGCGAGATTTTGTTGAGATGCCTTCGCAACTGATGGAAAACTGGTGCTACGAACCCGAAGTAATGCGCTCATACGCAAAGCAT
Source organism: uncultured Bacteroidota bacterium (assembly GCA_946186925.1). Classification (GTDB taxonomy): domain Bacteria; phylum Bacteroidota; class Bacteroidia; order Bacteroidales; family SZUA-534; genus RUG13583. The sequence goes on from CAMHPA010000057.1 coordinate 9,361, forward strand.
TACCTAACGGGAGAAACAATTCCCGACTCACTCATCGCAAGCTTGCAGCAAGCCAAAACATTCAATCAGGGCTTTGTGATGACAGAGCTGCTTTCGGCCACCATCCTTGATTTGGACTATCATTTGATAACAACCACCGATTCGATTGATGTAGAAGCATTTGAGAAGGCTTCTATGGAGCGCATGGGTATGATTCCGCAAATAATCGTCCGTTACCGAAGCACCAACTTCAGCCATATATTTACAACTGGCTATGAAGCAGGATATTACAGTTATACATGGGCTGCGGTTCTGGATGCCGATATTTTTGCAGCCTTAAAGGAGACAGGCGACATCTTCAACCGCGAAGTGGCCACCAGTCTGCGCTACAATATTTTGGAGCGTGGCTTCACCGACGACCCGATGACACTATACGTCAACTTTCGCGGTCGCCAACCCGACCCGGCTAATTTGTTGCGCCGCAAAGGATTTATTGATTGATGATTCTTTTTTGATATGTCGCGTAATAAAAAACTTCAGCCTGGTATGGTTGAAGTTTTTTTTTGTGGATTTTGTGCCGGATTGTCCGGGTTGTAGAGTCTCTTACGCAATCTGTATGCCCATCACCAAAATATCATCAACCTGTGAATGCTTGCCTCTCCAGTTTGAGAATTCGTTTTCAAGAATCGATATTTGCTCTTCATTGCTTTTGTAGCAGCAGTTGAGTAGTATCTCTTTGAATTTCTGGGTTTTCATCTTAAGTCCATCATTGCCGCCGAATTGGTCGTAATAGCCGTCGGTGAACATATAAAGTTGATCGTTTGGCTTTAGCTCCACTTTCGACGGAGAGAATGAACGGGCCTCGTTGTCATAGTATCCAACTGGCATACGGTCAGGTTTCAGCTCAATTATTTTGTTGTCACGGATGATATACATGGGGTTCATGGCACCGGCAAACTCCATAAAGTTGGTATGCCTGTCGATGGAGATAATCGACATGTCCATTCCGTCGCCGGCCTGCAAATCCGACTGAGACTGGTGCAGGTGGCTTATTACATTGTTTCGCAAGCGGTTAAGTATGATGGCAGGCTGTACAATTCCTCGCTCGTTTACTATCTTGCTTAGGAACGAGATGCCAATCAGGCTGAGGAAAGCGCCAGGCACGCCGTGGCCGGTTGAGTCGGCACAAGCCACAATGGTGCGGCCGTTGTATTCTGACATCCAGTAAAAGTCGCCGCTCACGATTGAGCGAGGTTTATAGAAGCAGAAACTTTTTGGGTAGCGCTTGGTAAGCACTTCTATTGGCGACAGCATGGCGTCTTGTATATGCTTGGCATAGGTGATGCTGGCTGTAATCTCGTTGTTCATGCTTATGATATCCTGTTGCGCCTTTTTTAGTGCTGTAATGTTGGTGTCGATGGCAATTATTTGGTTGATTTCCATGCTGTCGTCGTCATAAATTGGCGACAGCGTGGTCTGTACCCACAGTTTTATGTTCCATTTGTTGCGTATTTCGGCCTCGAGTGATATTGACTGCTTTTCGTAATCCCAGGTCTTGATAATCTGGCGGATGTCGATTGGCGTTTTTTTGCTCAGGCCGAGAGACTCGTCTTTTGTCAGCTCGTCGACAGAGTATCCGTACATTCGCGTGTATCCGGGATTTATCCAGATAGTGCGTCCGGTGTTGTCATACACTCGTATGGCGTTGTCCGATTCTGTGGCAATCAACGACATACGTTCTATTTCTCTGGTGTATTTAAGTAGATTCTCCTTTTGCGCCTCAATCTCTTCTTTTTGTTGCGCAATCTTGCGGTTGGTCTGTTCAAGAGTCTTGTTGTCTTTTGTCTTTTGCAGAAATGACCAAGCCAGCATGAATGTCAGTATGCAGCCGATCATAAATATGCCTATAAGCGAGAAGATTGATGATTTCTGCTTGTTTATCAGTGATGCGTTGTCTTCAATAGCGTTCTCTTTTTCGATGTTCTCGTTTGTCAGTAGAGTGATGAAGTCGCTTTGGCGCCGTAGCTCAAACTGCATTCCAAGAGAGTCGATGTCAATCAGCCGCATATTGAAGTCCAGACTGTCTGATAAGGTTTGGGCAATCATCAGATGTTCTGTGGCTTTGCTGAAGTTTTTCTCTTTCATGAATATCTCACCGACAAGTTTATGCAATTCGATGCGCTTTTGCCATGATTGCGAGTTGGAGCACAGGCTGGAGGCCAAACTTACGTATTGGCGTGCTTTTGTTGTGTTGTTGACGCCCAGATAGTACTTTCCAAAAAGAATGGCCGCGTTGAATGCAATGTCGAGGTTCGTGCTGTTTAAATCGATATTCGATAAGCCTTGCGCGTAGCTTAAAGCTGTCTGTAAATTATTGTTTTTCAGGTGCCATATGGCAAGGCTGAGGTTTGCGGTCTCGTTGCCTCGTTTCACATTCAGTGAGTCGCTCACATTTTTGGCCAGCGAGTAGTATTCAAGCGCCTTCTCCATGTCGTTTTTTTGCAGATAGAGTGAGCCCAGCGTGCAGTATGAATCTATCTGGCTTACAGCGAAATTCTTGCGTTTGAAAATCATCAGCGCCTCTTCGGCATTCTTTTGTGCAAGATTGAAGTCGTTCTTGATTTGGAACATTTGGGCAATGAGCAGCAGCACGCGGCCGTATTCTGGGGTGATGATTTCGGAGCTGTATTGCGCCGACGCAAGTTGCAGAACCTTAAGACCGGCCATATAGTTGTTGGTTGCGAAAGCGTATTTTCCCGCAATGTAGAAATATTTGGCAAGAGCCTCACGATCAGTGATTTGATTAACCTGCTGATTGCTGATTTGTAGTACAGAATCGCATTTTGCCACCTGATTGTGAGCCACAAAAACCGAAGCTTTTATGTTGTTGATTCGGAACAACATGTTCACGTCGTTGCGGGCCAAAGGAAACTCAAGAGCCTTGTCGGTATATATCAGTGTTTTGTCTGCATTACCCGACATAAAATACAACTCGGCCAGTTTGATGCAGGTTCTTATGCGTACCAGCTCGTCGTCGTTTTCATCGAGTATTTTGAGAAAAGCGTTTTCGGCGGCAGCGTATTGGCTGTTTCGCGCCAGTTTGTCAGCGGCGGCAAAGGTGCTATCAATGCGGTCGGCACTGTCGGCGGTGTTTCGCGCCGTGCTGAAAGAGCCTGCTGCAACAAGCATTGCCACAGATAAAAGTATGCGATTTATCGTTCTCAATATTATGATTCCCCTGGTCGGCAAAATTAGCAATAATTTGACTCGGCAGAAATAAATGCTTGCACGGTCGTCAACAATTAGCCGCCGTTGGTCTAGTATTTTTGTAATATCTCGCTTAAAGCCTGCTTGATAGCGCGTGTTTTGATATGAATAGGCATATTAACGAACTGCAGATTTGTGAAAACGGGAACAGATTGTTTATCAGGAATTTTGTGCGGTGATTCAAAAAAAATGTCTCATCTTTTATAAAAGATGACGATTTTAGGGAAGATACTTTAAATTTGCATTTCTAATTAGAATTACAATGGAACGTATTAAAATAAAAGTGGGTATAACTCAAGGCGACATTAATGGCACAAGTTATGAGATTATGCTCAAAACCTTTCAGGAACAGCGTTTTAACGAAATCTGCACACCAGTTATTTATGGTTCGCCAAAGATTGCTGCATATTATCGCAAAGCGCTAAATATCAATAATTTCAGTTTCTATTCGATTGCTAACGTTGACGAAGCTGCCGACCGCAAGGCTAATTTGATTAACGTACTCGACGATAACGCCAAGGTTGAATTGGGTAAGGGCACAACAATGTCGGGAGAGGCATCAGTGGTGTCACTCGAAGCGGCAGTGGCCGATTTTGCGGCTGGTAAAACTTCGGCTTTAGTGCTCAACCCAGTAAATACCAGCCTGACTGCAGAAAATAACGTTGCCGATCAATTTGAGTTTGTTAAACGCAAACTGCAATCGGAAAATACCGTTACAATGTTGGTTAACAATACGTTGCGAGTGGCGTTGCTGTCAGGAGTGACTCCCATGCGTGATGTGTCCAAACATATATCAATTGATAATATTGTGACAAAACTTCATATCATCTCCGATGCTTTGAAATCTGATTTTGCTATTGATAAACCCAAAATCGCTGTGCTCGGCTACAATCCTGATTGTATGAATGCTGCAACACTCGAACGAGAGGAGAAAGATATCATTATTCCGGCAATTGAACGAGCCAACGCTGAGGATGTGCTGGCGATGGGACCATATAATGCGGACCTTGTTTTCGGAACAAATCTGTTCCGCCAGTTTGATGTGGTGCTGGCTATATACTATGAGCAAGGAATGGTGCCGTTTCGTGCTTTGAGTTATGACGATGGTGTCAGCTATTTGCTTGGGATGCCTAATTTGTGTGTGGCGCCGTTCCAGTCTATTGGTTATGACGAAGCCGGCCTCGACAAGGCTCAGCCCAATGCTTTCCAGAGCGCGATTTATCTGGCTTGTGACATTATGGCTAATCGAGAGCAATATAAGCAATTGACTTCAAATCAGTTGAAGAAACATAAAATCACTGATTAGGCATATTTGCTATTGTTGAAATAAAGTAAGAAGCGACAAAATGATTGCATATAAAAAGGATACAACCGTGTGGGCTGTATCTTTTTTTATTATATGTGTTATAAAGAAAGTTGTTGTCACTCCTCGTCCTCGCAAAAATGTTTGATTGCGCCGATGTAGTATTCGCGCCAACCTTCGTTGATGTTGTCGAAGGCGTCGGCGGGGATGTTGGTGTGGCGAACTTCGACTGTAGTTCCGTTCTTGTCGGGGTGCAGTTTGATGGTGGCTATTGACGGCTCGGCGTTTTCTTCACCAAAATACCATTCCTGCTGAAGCAACTCATTTTCAAGTACTTTCAGGTTTCGTCCGACAATGTCGCCATCGAAAATCGAAAACTCGTAGCCTTCCTCGGCGCTCATATCGGCAGGTAGGCTACTCCAAAGCTCAATGGAGCGTGGATTGGTGAGTGACATAAACACGTCGTCGGGCGTGGCATCAATGTATTGATAGAATTTAATGTCCATAGTTTTCAAGATTTGTCATTTTGTTGAAAGTCAGTTCGCTAATGCTAATCAGATTATCATCGCCAAGTTCGTCTTCGAAGAAGAACGTTGCCCCCCAGCTATGCTTAACTTTCAGATATACTGATACTTTGTTGTCAACGTTCATTATCACGCGAGTGATGTGCTTGCCAGGTTGGTCAATTTCAAGCACGGTTTTTTGCTCGGGATATTGCACCCTAAGTTTCTGCATTTCAGCCTCTTTGCGTGCTTCTTTTTCTTCGTCTGTCATTGCCGGTTGTGGGCGAGGCTTCGGCTTGCTGACAATGGGCTGTGGCTTGCTCACTACCGTTGTTTTCTTTGGCTCAACAATAGGTTTTGGCTCTTCTTTGACGGGTTCAACAGGTTGTGTTGCAATAGGTTCTGGTTCAATATTATTGGGCTCGGGCTCGATTTGTTCAGGTTGTGGTTCCGGCCCGGGTTGTTTCGTCTCGAGCGTCGGTTCCACATCTGCAATGTCAATATTTTCGTCATAAGCGACAGCTTCTTCTTCGATGCTGATAACAGCCGCAACTTTCAGAGTCTCAAGCTCTTTTTGCGCTTGCTCAATCTCGGTTTCAATGCGCTCATCGGCTTTGGCTTCGGCCTGTTTCTTCACTTCTTCCTGCGTAATTTGCTTGTTTTCAGCAATTTCTCGTATTCCGTCATCGATGTAGATTGTGCGGATGTCCTCAATCTTATATCGTGGCAGTTTGGCGTCGGGTTTGATTTTCAGCGCCTCGCGGTAGAAGTATAGCGCCTCGGAATACATTTTGGCGTCGAATGCGGTTTTTGCGTTCTGCATAGCCGCTTTGTACTGCTGCTCGTTATCGGAAGTTTGCGCTGATAGTGAAATGGTTATAAGTAGCAGAGCCGTCGCCGAAATTATATTTTTGAATGACATTGTCGTGTGTGTGCTTTTGTTTGAAACGCTCTAAATCGTGCCAAAATTGCTAAATTTTTCGCAAAAAAAACGCAAGCCGTTCAGACTTGCGTTGTATTTGTTCAGGAAACGATTATTTCCCAAGCATTTTCAGCAAATCGGGAATTCCAGTTTCGAACTTGCAGCCGTACCAGTGGTTCGAGCCGTCTTGAGTGTTCTCGATGCACTTCACAGTGTAGTCGGCGGCGATTTTTGCAGCGTCGTAGGCAGGTTTTCCGTTCATAAGCGCGCCCACAAAAGCCGAAGCGTAAACATCGCCAGTGCCGTGACTGCCTTGCGCTATCTTCTTGTGTTCGTAGTATTTATATTCGCCGTTCTCGTAAACCACCACGCCAGTGGTCTCAGGCTTGTAACTTACACCCGTAAGTATCACATTTTTAGAGCCGTTGGCCACAAGTTTCTGCAGTAAATCCATAATGTAAGCCTTGTCGTACTCAGTTTTGTACTCGCTGCCTGTGATGAAGCAGGCCTCGGTGATGTTCGGCAGAACGTAATCGGCTTTGGCACAGAGTTTTGCCATTGCTTTCACAAACACGTCGTCGAAACCGTAGTAGAGCGTGCCATTGTCGGCCATTGCGGGGTCGATGATGATTTTCGCGCCAGCCTCGAGCGTCGAGTTTATGATGCTGATAACGTAGTCGATTTGCTTTGTACTGCCCAGATAACCAGTGTAGATGGCCTCGAACTTGATGCCTTCTTTGTTCCAGTGCTGCTCAATGAGCGGCATATCTTCGGTCAGGTCGCGGAAGGTGAAGCCCTTGAAGCCGCCTGTGTGAGTCGATAGCACAGCCGAAGGCAGAACAGCGGTTTCAACGCCGCAGGCCGATATTATGGGAAGCGCAACAGTGAGCGAGCACTGTCCGACGCACGAAATGTCTTGAATTGTCAGGATTCTTTTGTAACTCATTTTTCTTTCTTTTAAACGTTTTTATCGGCCGCAAATGTATGATTTTTTATTTCACAACCACAAATAAACCTATTAAAACGGTGGGTTTATCTAATATTTTTATTATCGTTTTGAAAATCAGAACAATAATCTGCTGATAATTCGTTTTCTGCGGATGTACTTTCACGTAATTTGATATTGGTCTGTTCAAATTGCCGACGTTTGGCCAATCCGAATGCCGACACCAATATTTTCTTACCTTTGCCCAAAACGGGCTAGATGCTTTCGATTCTGATACCGACATATAATTGTGCTTGTAATCAGTTAGTTGCGGAATTGTCGCGGCAAGCCGAAGCTTTGCATTTGGCTTACGAGATTGTTGTGGTTGACGATGCTTCGACTGATGCCGATATTGTGCAGAAAAACAGCCAGATAGCCACAATGCCAAATTGCCGTTTCGTTCGGCTTGATGAGCGAATTGACATTGCAAAAATGCGGAATCGACTTCTGCAAGAAGCTAAATATCAGTGGATTCTGTGTCTCGATGCAGATGTTTTCCCAGCCGATGCCGATTTCTTGAAACGCTACACCGATGCAATGGGGCAGGCGCGGGTTGTTTGCGGCGGATTGGTCTACCGAAGCGGCAACAAACAGAATGTCAATCAGTTGCGCTATAAATACGGTGTCACTCACGAAGTGCTGACTTTGAAGCAGCGGCAAGCCTGTCCGTACAAGAGTTTTAAAACGTCAAACTATCTGATTGATAACAAATTGGCACAACAAATCCGCTTCGATGAAACGTTTGTGGATTACGGCCACGAAGACACACTTTTCGGCGAGAAACTGCAGTTGGCCGCCGAGCCGATTCTGCATATCCAAAATCCAGTCTATCACGACGATACCGACACCGCTGAACAATTTCTTGAAAAAACGCGCCGTGGAATCGAAAACCTGAAAGCCCACGCCGATGAATTGCAGGGCTACAGCCAATTGTTGCAGACTTACAGCAGGTTGCAAAAATTGCATTTGACGGGCTTTGTCGCTTTCAAATTCCGCCTGCTGCGCCGAATGCTTGAACGCAACTTGTTGGGAAACAGACCGTCAGTGCGGCTGTTCGGTTTTTACAAGTTGGGGTATCTCTGCAGTTTGCAGTGAATTATCAATCCTCGTTTTTTAGCAAATAATTGTTGTTCACCACCTTCATTGACAGGCTGGCGCTGATTAGCGTGCTGAAAACTGGCTCGGTGGGGCGGATGACGATACCTTCTTTTTTGCCGCCGTTGGGGTACTGGCCGTCGGACCGCGCGAGCAGCGATTCCACAGTCGGATATTTGGTCGGCAGGTCGGTGTCAACTTCTTCGATAGGCACCATTGTCAGATTCAAATCGGTGCAGATTTCCTGCATTTTACGCAGCCCAACGCGCTGGCCGTTCACGCGCACGGTGAATACGTACCATTCTGGTTTCAGCAGTTTCAGGCGGTTGTTTTGGATTCCAGGCGCGCAAAACTCGCCTTGAATGGTGAGCGTTTGCAAACTGTTGGTTTCAAGATAGTTGCGGACAGCTGACTCGTAGCCGCGCTCTTTCACAAGTTTGTAGAAGTCCGAAGTGTCGTCGTCTTTATATTCGTAGTTGTGGCCTGTGACGTGGAATCCGTTCTGGTCCAGGCTGATAGAGTGCGACGAACCGTCCATTTTTGTCGAAATGTAATATTCCAGTCCTGCAAATTCCTGAATTAGTTCGGGGCAGGCTTGCACGCGCGTCTCGTCGGTGTGGGGCACGTCGTATGGCAACTGGCCGACAATTGTGCCGCCAGTGGTTGCCCGCTCTTCAATTTCCCATTCCTTAACACCCAGAGTTTCAGTCACGTCGGTGCCAATTTCGGTATCGGCGGCAAGTTCGCTGAAGGCGCTCAGCGGTTGGATGAGGCCCTGCGAAATCTGTCCGCGGAACTTCATTGTCTTAATTTTAAAACCTTCGCCCATAACGTTGGTCTTGCGGTAGCTTGTGGCGCGCAGAAACTCGAATTGCGGTCTCACGGGCAGAAAACTGTCAATCTCGAAATAGACGCATTTGTCGCCAACCTTGAACTGGCCTTTGTTTGCCACGCACTGCCACCCCAAAACGTGGCAAAGTTCAATACGGTCGGCTCCTTCGATGGGCTCAACACCGTTAATCACCTGAATGCTTGCTAATTTTCTCATATACAGTTTGTTTTAAGATTGATTTGTTGCTCGGAAGCGCTATAATTTTCGCTTTCTACAAAGATAGAAAAATCCGATAAATCTTCAAATGAAGTTTCTGCTCGCTGGTTGTAAATATCTGTATCTGATATAATTTCGACATTCTTGAATCTCGATTTGGTCGGAATCTGTCTATTTTTACAAGATTCCGACAGTTTTGAATTTCGATTTAGTCGGAATCTATCTATTTTGACAAGATTCCGACAATTTCAAAGTTCGATTTGGTCGGAATGTGTATTTTTTTTGAAGATTCCGACAGAATCAAAACTTGCGCAGATGAAAAAAACTATCGGCATTTCGACCGTTTTAAGTGAGGAATCGTGCTGGTATTCAACCGATGACGACACTTCGGAAACCGACGCCCGCCGTGTGCAAATCGACCTGCTTATCGACCGCCGCGACCGAGTGGTGATTGACGATTTGTTTGCGTAATCTTTACAAAAAACTGAATTCCCGTCCGTACCGCAACATTGTTCCCTTTGGATTTTAGGCGTTTTTGGGGTGGCATAATTTTGTGATTTTTGGAAAAATCTATTCTTATGGCATAACGAGCATTTATTTCTTTATATAAAAGAAACGCCAATCATTATTCATTGAGGAAGTTTTGAATGAACCTATTCTGAAACGTACTATCACCTTGTCAGTGAAGAATTGTAAATCTCGGACATTATCAGTATGTACCCTTTGTTTGATAGGGAAACAAGCGTTAACTACTCCGCCAGCCTCTGCTATTGTGCGCATTGTTCCTCTTTTTTCCAAGTCAGTTCTCAATAGTTGTTCAAATTCAAAATGATTATGCAAGTATTTGATATAGTTAGAGTTCTTGCATCCCAATCCTTTGTAATTATTCGTTTCTTCGGCAATTTGTTCGTATCTGGT
>CAMHPA010000058.1 GCA_946186925.1 uncultured Bacteroidota bacterium
ACGATCATCTGCAATACAAAAGCACGGAGTACGTTTATGATGGCAACACGCTGACTTATACTAAATATTCATACGGATTCTTTGGCTTCGATGGTTTTACGCCAACAGAAGAACCGACGTCAACAACTTACTACACAATTGTCTACGAATAACAGAGTGATAAGATAACAGGGCGGCCGGAGTCCAAATCGGGTTCCGGCTGTTTTTTTTTAACCCCGTCACCACTTGGCGGCTTTGAGAAAATGGCGGCGCAAAACAAACGGTGACTTTCGCCCCCGTCTCTGTTATTTAGGCTTCCGCCAAAAACACATTCAGTTATTCAATCCTTCAATCAGAGCACTCTCCAAACGCGAAGCGAGATGCCTTCGAGGGTGAAGCCGCCCGGTTTGCAAAGGAAAAGACATTATTCACTAATCTCTAGTGTTTGTACTCCGCACCCAAAATTCTCTATATTCAAAAAAAACATACATTTGTTCTAGCTAACGCCAAGCCGTTTCTTTTGCGGCAAGGCATATTGTAATTGAAAATTATTGGATATGAAAAGAATAATTACACTATTGTGTGCAATTCTATGCACAACAAGTATTGCAATGGCCGCCATTCAAACTGGCGTTTGTGGTGCTAAAGTAACATGGAGTTTGGATACCGACACTGGTGTACTTACAATTAGCGGAACAGGAGATATGAGTGACCTGATTCGAAGAGAAGGTAGATCAAATGTTTATTCAAATTTTCCTGCGTGGAATGATTATTCCTCAATAATAAAAACGGTTATTATATCTGAAGGTGTTACAAGTATTCGAAAAAACGCATTCATTGGCTGTAGCAATCTCACATCGGTATCTATACCGGAGGGCATAACAAGCATCGGCGAAGATGCTTTCAACGGTTGCAGCAGTTTGCCATCAATAAAAATTCCCGAAAGCGTCACAAGCATTGGCAATAATGCTTTTCGTAATTGCAATGATTTACAATCTGCCGAATTTGCAAGCATTGAGAAATTTTTCGGAATCGATTATGGAAATGTTTATGCCAATCCCATATATTACGCTCACCATTTATTGGTAAATGGCGAGGAAATAACAGAACTGACTATTCCAAATACGTTTACCAGCATCGGTGATTATGCTTTCCAAGGATTAAGCAATCTGACAGCTGTTCACATTCCTAATTCAGTCACAAGCATTGGCAAGCAGGCTTTCTATGGTTGCGCAGGTCTGACATCTGTTACTATTCCTAATTCAGTCACAAGTATCGACAATCAGGCTTTCTGGGGGTGCAGCGGTTTGACATCAGTCACTGTTCCCAAAAGCGTTACAAGTATTGGCTTCGGTGCTTTCGGTGGTTGCGGCGGTCTTGAATCAATCACATTACCATTTGTGGGCGACAAACCTCAGACTGAAACAGACACAGACCAAAGTCCATTCGGATACATTTTTGGCCATACGGATTATGAAGGAGCAATGTCTGTATATTCCTTCCCATATGATTATTATATACCGAAATCGTTGAAAACAGTTGTAATAACTAGCAGTAATTATATTCCGAATGATGCTTTTAGAGATTGCAGAGGTCTGACAACAATTACTATTCCAAACTCTGTTACCAGCATTGGTGAGCAGGCTTTCTATAATTGCAGCGGCCTTACATCAGTCACTATTCCAAACTCGGTTACCAGCATTGGCGATTGGGCTTTCTCTGGTTGCGCAGGTCTGACATCAATCAATATTCCAAACTCGGTTACCAGCATTGGCGACATGGCTTTTAATGGAATAGCGAATATAAACTACACTGGCACAGCATCTGGCAGTCCGTGGGGTGCAAAATTTGCAAATAAAATAGTAGATGGTGACTTTGTCTATGACGATACTGAAAAAACGCAATTGGCAGGATATATCGGCAGCAGCACTGATGTTACCATACCAGAATCAGTAACCAGCATTAGCGAGCAGGCTTTCCGTTATTGCAGCGGCCTGACATCAGTCACTATTCCAAACTCAGTTACCAGCATTGGCGAGCAGGCTTTTTATTATTGCACAGGCCTTACATCAGTCACTATCCCCAACTCAGTTACCAGCATTGGCAGGGAAGCTTTCCGTGGTTGCACAGGTCTGACATCTGTCGCTATTCCAAACTCGGTTACCAGCATCGGCCAAAGTGCTTTCGATGATTGCAGTGGACTGACATCGGTTGATATTCCAAACTCGGTTACAAGCATCGGCTATTGGGCTTTCTCTGGTTGCAGAGGTCTTATATCCATCACTATTCCAAACTCGGTTACCAGCATTGGCGGGGGGGCTTTCAATGAAATAGTGAATGTAAACTACACAGGCCGCGCATCAGGCAGTCCGTGGGGTGCAAAATTTGCAAATAAAATAGTCGATGGTGACTTTGTCTATAACGATGCTGAAAAGACACAATTGGCAGGATATGTTGGCACTAACACAAAAGTTACCATTCCTGAAAATGTAGTAAGCATAGATGGCCGTCCGTTCCGTTATTGCGACAGCCTGACTTCAGTCTCTATTCCAAAATCTGTCACTGAAATTGCCGAAAAAGCTTTCTACGATTGCATCAAATTAGATACGGTTATCATTTCAAAGAGACAGTTGCAGACCATTAACAAAGACGCGTTTGTTGTCAAAGATGGAACCTGTGGCGATGACGCTCGCTGGAAATACGATGCTCTCACAAAAACACTAACTATTAGCGGCACGGGTCGAATGAATGATTATGGCTACGATTTTGACACTCATACCGATATAGAGACACCATGGGTTGATTTCGCCGATAAAATTGAATCGGTGATTGTTGAAGAGGGCATCACCAGCTTGGGAAGTTCATTGTTCGTTCTTTATAAAAACATAAAATATGCCAGTTTGCCATTGACATGCACCAACTACGGCAGTGCGTTTAATCTGTGCATAAACTTGCAAAAAGTAGTTGTAAGGGCTCGCATCATCATGAGTGTAAACAGTTATAGTTTCGACAATTATGAAAACTGCACGCTTTATGTGCCTATGGACATGGTGGATTTCTATAAAAACGAAATTGTTTTCCGCGACTTCTCGGAAATAATAGGCTTCTGTACTGTAACCATCGACGGCAATATTGCCAACGGGCAGGTATTGGTTGACAGTACTGAAATATTAACCGACGGCTCATTCACAATAACACCCATACCCAACGACGGTTACGCTGTGGGCTCGGTGCTTGTCAACGACACGCCGGTCGAGAAAAACGATACGGCTTATCTGGTAGAGGCGGTGAGCGAGAATATGCTGGTGAGCGCAACGTTCACACTGATTAAGAGTGGCAAATGCGGCGAAAATGTAACATGGCGCTACGACAGCGAAACTCAGACGCTTACAATAAGCGGCACGGGCGATATGTATGATTACGGCACTGGCGAAGCGCCGTGGAATGTGCTAAAAAACAATTTGGTAATCGACGATATTGTTGTGGAAGAAGGTGTTACAAGCATTGGAAACCATGCGTTTTATCGTGTCGATTTTAATAACAAAGTCGATATAGCATCGTCGGTCAAAAAGATTGGTGAGGAGAATTTCTACTATGGTAACTGGGTGTATGATTACAATCCGATATACATACACGGAACCCAATTGACTATTGACAGCACTGCTTTTGCGGATAAGGAGTATGCAGTGATTCGTGTGCCTGCCAAAAACATTCAGCAATTAACCGAGAACAAGACCTTTGAAGGATTTTCAAATTTGCGCGGTTTATGCACAATTACCATTGCCGACGGCATTGTGAACGGCTCAATATCCGCTGCTGAGGGTTGCACCGCAGGTGAAAAAATAACCATAACCGTCAGCCCTGATATGGGATATGAACTTGAGGCTCTTACAGCCGACACAACCCCCATTCAGCCGACTGACAATAAATATACGCTGAATGTAGAAAGCAATATTGTTCTTTCGGCCACATTCAAACTTATTGATTATAAGATTTCTGCGGAATCCAGCCGCGGCAAAATCACAGTTCAGGAAACTGCGCATTATGGCGATACAGTGAAATTTGTTGTCACCCCCGACCAAGGTTACAAACTGTCGTACACAGAAGTTTATGATTCATATAAAGGCGTTGATATGATAGACGGCTACACATTTGTGATGCCAGCAAGCAAAGTGACTGTTTGTGCATATTTTGAGAAAGATGACAACACCGCCGTTGCCGAGTCAGCCGCCAATGCAGTCAATATTTACGCCACAGGCAACGCCATAATTGTGGAAAACGCTGAAAGCGAGATATTTGTTTACAATGCAATGGGTGCATTGGTCGGTAGGGACGCGATTCATCGCATTCGTGCAGAGATACGCGTGAACGGCGCGGGCATTTACATTGTCAAAGTTGGCAACGTGGCCAAACGGGTTGTTGTTCAGTAAGAGGTTAGCAATGGGGCTTGCCCTATTGTCAGATATAGAGAAATAAAAAAGGTTGCTTCTAAAATGGAGGCAACCTTTTTAATTCCATTACAAAACTCTCCAAACGCGAAGCGAGATGCCTTCGGGGGTGAAGCCGCCCGGCTTGCAAAGGAAAAGCGAGTTGTTGAGCCAGTCGTACTTGCTGTCGCTTGGCGCCTCGAACTTGGGCGCGCAGCGGAAGTAGAAGTTGGGCGAGCCGTCGGCGTTCTTGCCCGTCACAATCAGGCCGCAGTTGCGGATGTGAATATATACGCCGTCGTCGGTTTTGATTGAGTAGATGGCCTCAATCTCGTTGCGGCCTTTGGCTTGGTCGACAAGCTGATAGTCAGCGCCGCCTTCCAAAACGGTGCCCTTCATATTCGGGCCTTCAAATGTTCCGCCTGTGATTGGAATCACCACGCGGGCGCCGTGGGCTGTCTGTCCAACTGTGTAGGTTTGGCCAAGTTTCACGTGAAGTTCGCATACAAACTCAAGCGTCGGGGTGTCATCGCCTTGAGCGGGTTGCGCCTTGGCCGGCATTAGCGAAGCCGCAAACAAGGCGGCAACAGTGAAAATAAGATGTTTACGTTTCATTTTTATTGATAGAAGTTTAGTTTATTGATTACCGATAACAGATGGTCGAGTAAATTCTTGTCCATCGGTTTGTGTCAGCATCAGTGTTATTTATTTATTCTGCCAACCGTTTCTCAACCACATTCCAGTCGATTATGTTCCAAAGCGCTTTAAGGTGATTGGCGCGGGCGTTGCGGTAGTCGATGTAGTAGGCGTGTTCCCAAACATCGAAGGTGAGCAGCGGACGCAATCCGGCGGTTACGGGATTGTCGGCATTGACATTTTGTGTTATGGCAAGTTTGCCCTGCTTGTCGGCCGAGAGCCAAACCCAACCAGAGCCGAACAGCGATACGCCTTTTGCTTCAAATTCGGCCTTGAATTCATCGAAACTGCCGAATGCAGAGTTGATGGCAGCTTCGATTATCCCGGTTGGCGCGTTGCCTTCGCTTGGCGCCTTAAACTGCTGAAAATAAAGCGTGTGGTTCAAAACCTGACCGGCATTGTTGAATATGCCGCCAGACGATTTCTGCACAATCTCTTCAAGCGTTTTGCCTTCAAAGCCGCTTCCGGGCAGCGCCGCATTCAGATTGTTGACGTAGGCTTGCAAATGCTTGCCGTAGTGGTACTCAAAAGTCTCGCCGCTGATTACCGGCGCCAAATCGTTTGCGCTGTAGGCAATTTGCGGCATTTGGAATTTTCCGTCGTGTTGGATGATTGACATAGTTTTAGTTTTTAAAAGACTCTCAAAGATAACACAAACGCCACCGAAAACGCAAACAGAATCCGCAACAAAAAAAGCCCCATTCAATCAAGAATGAGACTTTTTGCGGTAGGATATGTGTCGGTGAATCGGGGCGGACGCGATTAATCGCGTCCCTACAATCCTAAATTCTAAATCCTAAATAAATCACACCGTCGCTTCCACATTCCACACAAACGCACGCACGCCGACCTCTTTGTTGCGGTTGTCCAAGCGTTTGATGCGGCTCAAGAGTTCGGGCACCATTTCGTCCTCGACAACGGTGATGATGGCCGAGTTCATTTCGGGCCAGGTGTGCGTTCCGCGGCGCGGCTCGCCGTCAACCGAACCCTGCCCCTGAACGTCTTCCCAGTAGGTGAATCCCTTTATGCCAAGGCGGTCGAGCATATACTCAACACGCTCTGTATTTGCCTGATTGTAAACTATAAATACTGCTTTCATTGTCGTTCAATTAAGTTATTCAATCCTTCACGCATTCAATTATTTGTTAACACGGCTGTCGTAAACCGAATCCTCGTCCATATCGAAGAAGATGAACGAGTGGCGGATTTCCTCTTCCTTATCGCGTTCGCCGTGGCGCGACATAATCGAGTAGAGCACAGGCACAACCAGCAGCGTTACCACGGTCGAGACCAGAAGGCCGCCGATGACCACAATACCCATTGGAATCCACATTTCGGAACCTTCAGAGCGGCTCAGCGCCATTGGCAGCATACCCAGAATGGTGGTGGCTGCGGTCATAAGCACGGGGCGCAGACGCGACTGACCTGAAAGGGCGATGGCCTCGTTCAACTCGTAGCCGCGGTCGCGCATAAGGTTGATATAATCGACCAGCACAATACCGTTCTTAACCACAATACCCACAAGCATTACAACACCCAGAGCGCCAATCATATCCAATGTGGTGTTGGTTATCCACAAGGCCAGAATCACACCCGAAATGGCGAACGGCACTGCCATCATAATGATGAACGGCTTTTTGAGCGACTCGAACTGCGACGCCATAACCACAAACACAAGCATTACAATCAGCGCGAGCAGAAGGCCCATATCGGCGAACGTATCCTGTTGGTCCTCGTAACTACCGCCGATTTTCACGGTGATGCCAGGCGTGGTCTTCACGTTGCGGGCAATGAGCGCCTTCACGTCTTCGGCAAGTTCGCCAAGCGATGTTTCATAAGGCGTAACGCTCACGGTTACAATACGTTGACGGTTGCGGCGGTCAATCTGTGGCGGGCACCAGTACTCTTCAATGGTGGCCAACTCTTTCAGTTTGATTTGCGCGCCCGTGGCCGACGGAATGGTCAGATTCTCAAGGTCGCTGATAGAGTTGCGGTTTTCCTCTTTCAGGCGGACGATGATGCTGTACTCGTCGCCGTCCTCTTTCAGGAATCCCACCGTCATACCGTTCACGCGGTTGCGCACGTAGGTGGCCACTGTGGCCGATGTCAGGCCGTGCAGCGCCAGTTTTTCCTTGTCAACCTTCACGTTCAGTTCGGCGCGGTCCTCTTCGCGGCTCACTTGCGCGTCGCGGGCGCCCTGAATGCTGTCGTTAATCATTTGGCGGATTTCCTCGGCCAGAAGGCTTGTTTGGTCGAAATCGTAGCCATATATCTCAACGTCAACCGATTGCGCACCCATACCGCCCGATGTCGAGCAGAAGTATTTGTTGATTTCGGGATACTGCTTCATTTCCTCGCGCATAACCTCGGCAATCTCGAAAATCGAGCGGTCGCGGTCGTACATTTTCGAGCAGCGCACAATCATTGAAATCTTGTTGTTGTTGGTCGAAGCGAAGAGTGCGCCAACACTAGCGTCGTCGTTGGTACCAGCCGATGTCGACATAATCTCGATTTCGGGTATCAGTTCGCGGAAGCGCGCCTCAAGTTTGCGGGCCGTCTTCAGCGTCTCTTCAATTCGCGTACCGCGCTGAAGTTCAATGGTCACATTCACGCGGGCGTTGTCCGACTGCTGCATAAAGTCGGTGCCGATGTAGCCCAGAATGGCGGGCAGCAGCGAGAGCGCGAAGAATCCCACAATGCCAGTCATTGTCAGTTTCTTATGGTTCAGGCAGACGCGCAGCAGGCGGGCGTACAGGGCGTCAATCTTGTCGAGCAGGCGCACCACGGTGTTCTCATACGACCACTTCTTCACAGCCGCCTTCTTCTCAACAATCTTGCCGTTCTCAATCACCAGGTTCTTGCCCTTCAGCATTATCGACGCAAGCATAGGCGTCAGCGAGATGGCCACCGTTGTCGATGTGCAGACGGCGATGGTGACAATCCAGCCCAACTCTTTGAACAGGATGCCCGCCATACCCGAAAGCATTGTCAGCGGCACAAACACGGCCACAATAACCAGCGTGGTGGCGATAACCGAAATCCACACCTCGTTGGTGGCGTAGATGGCCGCCTCACGCGGACTCGAGCCGCGCTCAATATGCTTGGTGATGTTCTCAAGCACCACAATGGCGTCGTCAACCACCATACCAATGGCGATGGTGAGCGAGCAGAGCGATATGATGTTCAGCGAACTGCCCACAGCCAGCAGATAGATGAACGCCACAATCAGGGCGATAGGGATGGTGAGTCCGATGATGACCGTGGCGCGCCAGCGGCCCAGGAAGAACAGCACCACCAGCACCACAAACAGCAGCGCGTACATAATTGACTCGGCAAGGCTGTTGATGGCGTTCTGAATCTCTTCCGACGAGTCGTAGATGTTCTCAATGTTGATGTCGGCGGGCAGATTGTCCTTCATTTCCTTGAGCGTCTCGCGCACGTCCTTGCAAATCTGCACCGCGTTGGCGCCCGACTGCTTGGTAATCATAAGGCGCACACCCTCGCGGCCGTTAATCTTCTCGTCGAGCGACAGGTCCTTGATGGTGTCGCGCACGGTGGCGATGTCGCGCACAAAAATCTGCTTTCCTGCGGGCGTTGTCGTCACCACAATATTGTTGATTTCGGCGCTGCTTGCATACTCGCTGCGCACCTGCAGGGCGTACTGCTCTTTGCTCATTTTCACGTTGCCCGACGACATATTCAGGTTGTTGGCGCTGATGGCCTGACCCACAAGTTCAAGCGGAATGCCGTAGGCGTCGAGTTTTTCCTGCTCAATGTCGATGTAAACGTTGCGCGTCGGCTGACCCGACATTGAGATGTTGCCAATGCCGTTCACGCGGTTCAGTTGCGGAATGATGTCGTCGTCGATAATCTTCTCAAGGCCCGAGTAACTCTCGTTGGCCGTAACCGCGTACATCATAATCGGCATTGCGCTCGAACTGAATTTGAAGATGAACGGCGTCGAGCAGCCGTCGGGCAGGTTGTCCTTCACCATATCCACATACGAACGCACGTCGTTCACAATGTCGTCAAGGTTTAGGCCCCACTCAAATTCCATTGTCACCACCGAAATGTTGTCTTTCGATATGGTGTTCATTTCCTTCAGTCCGTCAACCGAGTTCAGCGTGTTTTCCATTAGTCTCGACACGTTGGTCTCAATCTCGCTCGCGTTGGCACCGCCGTAGGTGGTCATAACCATTACGTAGGGCGGGTCCATTTCGGGGAACTGGTCGATAGGCAACTGTTTCAGCGAGAACAGGCCTATAATCATTACAGCCACAAATATCAGCGATGTGGTGACTGGATGGTTTATGGATGTCTTATATATACTCATTTTTGTATCTTGTTTGTTTCCAACAAAATGGCTGGTTTATTTCACAATGTCGATTTGCACGTCGTCAATCAGGTGGCCCTGGCCGACAACCACAAGTTCGTCGTTCTCGGTTATGCCGTCGGTGATGATTTCAACATTCTCGTCGAAACGCTGGCCCATTTTCACTGGCACGCGTTTGGCGCGGCCGTTGTTGTTGACGAACACGTAGCGGTCGTTTGAGCCAATCTGCTTCAGCACAGCCTGATAGGGGGCGATGATGACTTCCTGCTGCGAGATGGGCATTGTGGTGCGCACAAACATTCCTGGGCGCAGGTAGTTGGCCTTGTTGTCAATCTTGATTTTGGCCTGGAACGTATGGCTCGACGCGTCGATGGTCGGGTGAACAATCTCAACCACAGCCTTGAACTCTTTGTCGGGGTAGATGTCCGACTTCAGCGTCAGCGACATTCCTTCTTTCACGTGCGGGAAGTACGATTCGGGAATGTTGATGTAGGCCTTCAGTTTGTCAATCTGTGTGAGCGTCAGAATCGGGCCGCCGCCGTAGAGTTCGCCGTCCTCATAGTTCTTGGCCGATATGCTGCCTGCGAATTTTGCCTTCACAAACGTGTTCTGGCGCAGAAAATCAAGGTTCTGCTTGGCCTGGTCGTAGGCCACCTTGGTCTGGTCGTAAACCTGCTGCGACACGTTGCCGCTCTCTTTCAGCGCGTCCATACGCTGCATTTCGGTTGTCAGGTTGTCAACGGTGAGTTTGGTTGTCTTGTACTGTGTCTGGTCCATACGCACAAGGTCCTGACCTGCAGACACTTTGCTGCCAATCTCAACGTAGATGTGCTCAATGGTTCCCGTGAGCGACGGTGCGATGTTCATTGTCTCGTAGCCCTCGAGCGTTGTCGAAACTTCATACACGCGGTCGATGGTCACTTTCTTAAGTTTCTGAACCTTAACCTTTTCAATGCGGGCTTTTTCGGCCTTTTTCTCTTCCTGCTTGCAACTTACGGCTGCCAAAGCCACGCAAGCCAAAACTGCAAAACTGATTAACTGTTTAGTTTTCATTGTTTTATCTTTTTTATTATTGATTATTATTTATTGTCGATGTTAAGAAGTTTCTCAAGTTCGATTTGCGCCGTCACAAGTTCCATAAGTGCCTGAACGTAACTGCTTTGCGCCGAAATCAGGTTGGTGCCCGCGTTGGTCACCTCAAGGCTCGAAGCCACGCCCTGCTCATATTTTTGGCTCGTCTTGTCGAACACGCGTTGAGTAACCTCGGTGTTCTGCTTTTGGTTCTCAAACGTCTCGTAAGCCGACGCCAAATTGTATTTCAGTTGGTTGTGCTGCACCAAAAGCGCGTTGGTGGTGCTCTCAAGCGTATTCTGCTGTTCCTGATAGTTTATCTTGGCTTCTTTCAGCGAGTTCCACTTGTTTCCGCTCGACCAAATCGGCACCGACAGCGTCGCGCCAATCATATTCGGCGGCGTCATACTGAAACCCTTGTCGCCAATGTATTTCACAATTGAGTGCTGATAGTAGGCGCTCAGCGTGGGGGTGTGGTTCCACTTGGCAATGCTCACCTGCTTGCCGCTCAGTTCAACGTTCTTCTGAAGCAACTGATAGTCGTAGTTGTTGTCCAAATTCAGTTCGTTCGCAAGCAACTGCATTGTCAGTTCAAGGTTGAGCAGGTCGTCAATCTTCTGCGTAAGTTCGATTTTAGTGCTTACGTCAACGCCAAGTTGCAGACGCATAGCGTTATACACCATTTCAAGCGAGCGCTTTGTCGAGTTGATGCCCGATTCCATTGTCAGCACCTGCACCTGCAGTTTGTCGGCGTCAATCTGTTCGCTCACGCCCACCTTCACGGCGCTGTTGGTCGATTCGAGCAGTTTCTTCATATTTTCCAGATTGCGGTCGAGCAAATCAACCGTCTCTTCCATAACCAGAGCCGAGTAGTAAAGGCTCTTCACTTGGTTGCGGATGTCCTGTTCCGATTTCTGCTTCGACAGTTCCGACATTTCAAGTGCCAGACGGCTCAACTTCATTGCCACAAACTGTGTTCCGCTCAAGGCCAAAGCCACCTGCACGCCGAAAGTCGCCGTAGTCGGCATTTTCATACCGCCTTCTTCCGACTCAGCCTGCTGAGCAGCAGCCATTTGCGCCATAGTATTGGCGAAGTTGGTGCCCGAGCCAGCGGCCGCCAGGTCCTTGTCAATAGCCTCAAAAATAGGCCCGAACGAGTCCATAATGCCGCCGCCCATACTGAAACTCATTTCGTAGCCGCAGTAGTTCGAGTAGCCGATAGAGCCCGAAATCTGCGGAAGCACAGTCGAGATGGCTTCCCAGCGAGCGGCCTCGGCCTTCTGCACGTCGAGCGATGCGTTCTGCATTGAGTAGTTGTGCTCAATGGCGTAGTTCTGCGCATCTTTCATTGTCAGCCGCATTGTGCCAGCGGTGTCGGCTTTCACAGCGTCGGCCGTCAGAGCCAGGCTGTTGGCTGCAGAGTCGGCAGGTGCTTGCCCCACGGCAAGGCTCACCGCCATTGTAGCCAGAGTTGTGATTAGAATTTTCTGTTTCATTGTTTTATAATTTAAATAGTGTTGTCATTGCTTTTTGTGTCCGCACATTTTCAGGTTCACCTTGTCCAGTTCGCCGATGCCCTTTTCGGTGCTGATGCCCCTGAAGAATGGGTAGAAGATGGTGCGGTAAACCTCGTATGGCGCGAATTTGTGATTATCGATAAGGTCAATCGCAAACTCAATTGAGTTGCAGATGAGTCGGCTTGCCACTTCCACGTTGAAATTGTCGCCGTTGAAGAACTGCCCGTCGATTCCCGTCTTGAACAGCCGTTCGAGCAATTTCAGCGAGTTGTTTTGGTTTTTGCTTTTCGATTTGGCCAGCAGGTCGGAATAGTATTTGCGCAGGTCGTCGAACAGCACGGGGTTCACGTCGCTTAATTCCTGATGCTGCAGTTGCGCAAACTGATACATTACTTCGTAAACATTTGAGTTTGAATCAAGAATCTTATTGCGCCGAGCGGTGGCGTCGGCCGCCGATTTCAGCAGACACGCCTCAATGAGCGCGTTTTTGTCTTTGAAATTCTCGTAGATGGTCCGCTTCGACATACCCAAAGACCGCGCCAGTTCGTCCATTGTTACACTTTTCAGTCCGTTTTTTCTGAAAAGTGCCCTAGCCCCTTCAATTATGCAGTCTTTAGCGTCCATTTTGCGCGTTTTTCTGAATTAGGCCGCAAAAGTAGAAAACTTTAAGGCTCTAAAAAGTTTTCTTAAAAATTATTGCGCAACAACTCTATCAACGGCCAGTTTTTGCCGATGACGCGATTCTATATGTGTGTGAAAATCAAAAGCGTTTTTCGGGTGCAAAAGTGGAAAAACGTTTGCGGAAACAACGTATTTTCTTGTGTTGGGCGTGGTGCGCCGTGCTGCGCATACATTGCAATGCGCATAAAAAACACGTAGAGACGCGCCGTGGCGCGTCTCTACCCTGTAAAACCGCTGAAATTCAGCCGATTATTTCTTCTTTGTCATCTCATATTCAATACCCGTCATCAGACCTGCGATTTCCGCCAGGCCGCGCATACGGCCGCAGAGCGGATAGCCAGCGTTGTAGATGTTCTTGTCGGCGTCAAGGTCGTTCAGGATGCGGATGCCGTGGTCGGGGCGGAAGGGCATACGAATGTCCTTGCGGCCTTCCTTGATGCGGCGCTGCTGCTCCTTGAGCAAGGCCTCCACAATGGCGGGCATATCAAGGCTGCCTTTCAGGTGGCCCGACTCGTAGAAACTGAAATCGTCCAAGTGCTGAGTGTTGCGCAGGTGCACAAAGTGGATGGCGTCGGCAAAGCGCTCGGCAATGGCCACAAGGTCGTTGTCGGGGCGGCCCGAAAGTGAGCCAGTGCAGTAGGTGATGCCGTTGCGCAGGCTCGGATTGGCTTTGCGCAGCCACTCCAGGTCGTCCATACAGCCGATGATGCGCGGCATTCCCAGAACGGGGTATGGCGGGTCGTCGGGGTGAACGCACAGGTTCACGTTGTACTTCTCGCAAGTCGGAATCACGTCGTCAAGGAAGCGCTTCATATTGGCGCGCAACTTCTCCTTGTCAATGTCTTTGTAAGTCGATATGTACTTCAGGAACAGTGCTTTGGGGTCTTTCACAGTGCCGTCAATCACACCGTTCACAAAGCCTTGCGTTAGCACAATGATGATGTAGGTCAACTCCTCGCATTTCTCCTTGCTGAAGGTCTTGAACAGTTCCTTCGCCTTTGCCACAACCTCGGCGGGATATTCGTTCTCGGCGTTGGGGCGGCAGAGAATGTAGCAGTCCCAAGCCACAAAGGTTGTGAAGTCGAAATACAGTCCCTCGCCGCCGCCTGGGTGCTTGTAGGTGAGCGATGTACGCGACCAGTCGAGCACAGGCATAAAGTTGTAGCAGACAGTGTCGATGCCGCACTCGCCAAGGTTTTGCAGCGATTTCTTGTAGTTCTCGATGTGTAGGTCGCGCTCGGCCGAGCAGGTTTTGATGGCCTCGCTCACGGGCAGGCTCTCCACCACGCTCCAGCGCATTCCCTTCGCCTCGATGGCGTTCTTCACTTTCATAATCTCGTCTTTCTCCCATACAACGCCGATGGGAAGGTGGTGCAAGGCCGTCACAACGCCTTCAACACCCATTTGTACCAAATTGTCGAGCGTGATTGGGTCGTTGAACCCAAACCAGCGCCAAGTTTTTTCTAGTGCCATTTATTGTTTTATAATTAATTGATAATTAATAGACTAATTGAAGGATTGATTGGTGAATCGGTGAATCGGTGAATCGGTGAATCGTAATTCCTAACTTCTAACTCCTAATTCCTAATTCCTAATTCCTAACTCCTAACTCCTCAATCCAGTTTATACTCCGGCAGCGTCTCAATCTTCGGATTCTCGTAGTTGGTGATGCCGATGCGGTACTTCATAAGTTTGTCGAGTTTCTGTTGGAACGGTTGGCAGCCGTCGGGCAGGGCCATTCCTGAGAATTGCTGGAAATACTGGATTGTCGCGTCGCGCCACCAGATTGCGTCTTTCGCCTGACGCTCAAGCCGAACCTTGACGTCAGCAAAACGCAGTGGGTCAACATATTGCTCAACCGAGTTCCAAATATCGACGAACGAACGTGCGTCGTTGATACCCGATTGGAATGTCAGGCACAATTCGTCCCAGAGCGTGCGTCCGCTCTTCATTTTGTAGTCCCACGGCAGGTGGTGGAACCACAGAATCAGGTTTTCGGGGCAGGTGGCCACGTCGTTGTACAACGATTTCAGCGGTTCGTGATATTGCGCCACGGCGTCCGAGCCATTCATTGTGCGGTCGAAGCCCACGCCGTCGGCGGCAGCCTTGTGGTAGTAGGCAGGTTCCCAGTCGGGACGGATTGAGCGGTCCCACGGGCCAGGTCCGTAGTGGTCGGGGCCTTTGAAGGTGTGGTGCAGGCCGAGCGGCATTTCGTATTTCACGCACGCTTCACGCGATGCCACCATTAACTTTCCGACAGGCTCGACAAACTTTTTCTCTTTCGAGAATGTCTGCATAAGCCATTCATTTGCAATTTGTTCCGACGATAGTTCGGGATTCCACGCCATTCGCCCGTAGGCGTACCAGTTGGCTTGCGCGAAATGGTGGCCGCACCAGTTGCGGTCGTTGCCCACGTTGCTCACGCCCGCAATAGCCGTGTATTTATATGGCATAACCTTGCCTTCGGTGATGGCGCCCACAGTTGAGCCTTCGCCACGCTCGTAAGTGTCTGAGTCCAAGCACTCTTTCCACATTGGGTGCATAAACACCAGATGGTTTGAGTGGCCCAGATATTCCTGCGTAATCTGCACTTCAACCATTGCCTGCGTTTTCTCAAACTGTCCGAAAAGCGGGCTGAACGGTTCGCGCGGTTGAAAATCCACAGGTCCGTTCTTTATCTGAATCAGCACATTATCAGCAAATTGACCGTCCAACGGCATAAACTCTTCAACCGCTTGTTTGGCGCGGTCGGGACTTTTAGCGTCGTACACAAAGGCGCGCCACATAACAATTCCGCCAAACGGCTCAAGCGCTTTGGCAATCATATTGGCGCCGTCGGCGTGAGTGCGGCCGTAGTCTTGCGGTCCCGACTGCCCTTCAGAGTTGGCTTTCACCAGAAAACCGCCAAAATCGGGAATCAGTTTGTAGATTTCGGCCACCTTCGCGTTCCACCACGCAACCACTTCATTATCAAGCGGGTCCGATGTTTCAAGGTTGGCCAGATGCTTTGGCGCCGCAAAGTTCAGCGACAGATAGACCTTCAGTCCATATGGGCGGAAAATTTCGGCTAAAGCCTTCACTTTCAGCAGATAATCTTCGGTCAGAATGTCGGCGTTGGCGTTCACGTTGTTCAGCACCGTGCCGTTGATGCCCACCGACGCGTTGGCGCGGGCGTATTCGGCGTAGATGTTGCTGTTGGCGGCCACGTCGTTGGCGTTGATTTCGTCCCATTTCCAAAGCGAATGTCCCGCAAAACCGCGCTCAACAGTGCCGTCAAGGTTGTCCCAGTGGTTGAGCACGCGGCGCTCGAAGGCGGGAACGCTCGTCAGTTTGCCGTTTTGGGCGGCCAGTCCGTCAGTTTCCTGAAGGCGCAGAAGTTCGTACGAAGCGTAGAGCAGGCCAACTTCGCTATTGGCTGATGCACAGATGTTTGCGCCCGAAAAATCGATTTCAAAACCTTCCGTTCCAAGTTCGGCCACGGCTTCGCTGTTCAGTTTCAGTTCAACCTTGCGGTCTGATTTCCAATATTTTGCAATGTTTTCCTGCGCAATCTGCAAGGTGGTCGGACCGAGCGTTGCAGGCGCTTCCATTTGTAACGAGTTGAACCACAGCAGATGACCGTCGTCGCCGATGGTTGTGCGAGTGTTGTTGTTTGAGCACGAAGCCAAGGCCAGCAGCCCCGCCGCTACAAACGTCATTGATGTTAAATTTTTGATTCTCATTGCCTTATAGTTTAATTGGTGACTTTTTTCGGTGAATCGGTGAATCGGTGAATTGTTTAATCGGTGAATCGTAATTCGTAATTCATAATTCGTAATTCCACTCTAATGCCTAGTGCCTTTTGCCTAATGCCTTATCGATGACTCTCTCACAATCAAATCCGATTTCAGCACCACCTGATTAGTAACATACAGATTGTTAACGCCTTGCAGGTGGTCGATGATATGGTTCGTGGCCATTGTGCCGAGTTCGTTGGCGGGGTAGTTGATGGTTGTCAGGTTGGGTTTCACAATGCGGCTTGTGATGTCGTTGTTGAAGCCCACAACTGCCACGTCGTCAGGCACTTTCATTCCCAAATCCTGCACGCCCGTGATGAATCCTGCCGCCGACATATCGTTGCTGAAAAACGCGCCGTCGGGCATTTGTCCATTGGCTTTCAGCGAGTTTGCCAAATTCTTACCCGACTCAAAATCGATGTTCGGCATAAGCAGCGTGCGGTGCTTGATTCCGAGCCTGTCGAGCGTCTCGTTGAAGCCGCGCTCGCGCTCGCGATAGACCATTGACGTCGATTCGATGGTGGCGTGCACAATGTCGCGGCAGCCTTGCTCTGCAAGGTGAGTGGCCACTTTGCAGGCCGCCGAGTAGTTGTCAATCGAGAAACTTGCGCAGTCAAGGTTCGGGATGATGCGGTCGAAGAATACGAGCGGAATGCCAAAGTTGTTGAACGGCTTGAAGTGTGCCACCGAGTCGCTGTTTTTGGCCACGGCCACCAGCAGTCCGTCGACGCGCTTTTCGAGCATTGTCTTGGCATTGGCAATCTCTTTGTTCGAGTCTTCAAACGACTGAACTATAATTAGTTGGTATCCGCGCGAAGCTGCCGCTTTCTCGGCCCCGCTCAGGAATGCCGATATGAAAAGGCTGTCCAGACGGTGCACAATCACGCCGATGGTGTTGGTTGTGCCCTTGCGCAAGTTGGCCGCAAAGGGGTTGTTGCGATAGCCGAGCCGCTCGGCGCAGTCGGCCACTTCCTGCCGCGTTTTCTGGCTCACGCTTGCGTTGTTGTTCAGCGCGCGGCTCACAGTCGATGCCGAGATGCCTAACTCTTTGGCAATGTCGTAGATGGTTATCTCGCTCTTTTCCATTTTCCGAATGTTTGACAGGCAAACATAATATAATTTTGCAACAATTGTTGCAATCGGTTGCGAATATTTACTCTGTTTTTGATCGGAATCGCCTCTCCCCTACTGTATGTCACGAATCTGCAAAGCTGGATCGAGAACAATTTTCATTTGAAATCGAGCAGCAGGCTGTCGAGTTTCCGACGGTAGAAATTGAGCAGGATTTCCTGCAATTCTTGCTGTTCCTGTTCGGTATCGATATACGACATCAGATTCAAAACATTCAGTTGCGCTGGTGTTAATTGTGTTGCCAACATATCACTTTCTTTTTGTATTTGACAAAGATGGTACAATTCCAAATAATTATCAAAAATCCAAACCTATGCCATTTAAATCAAAATCCCCATCCAAACACCTTGGCCGCCACACAAAAAACAAAAACCCCCCACCGAAACTGGCAGGGGAATTTCTGTATATTCAGACCAAATAGCCAAACTGTTAGTTATATATTCGCCCTCCGCCACCTCTTGTTACCACTATCTCAATTGTGTTTGTAACATTCGGGAACGGACCCACCACTTGGTTAACCATATTGCGCTCAGCATCTGTTGGTGTTGCTGCATATTGATCAAACGGATTTGTGGGAACTTTTCCTGAACCTGACTTATAGATAGGTGTTTTAAGTGTTCTAAATTCTATTGAAGAGTAATACATCATAGTCAAGTAATCCTGAAAATCGCTATCCGTCGTCACATCATTTGGATATTTTAATGCGCTATTACCCCAACCTGTTTCGTATTTAATCATACCTAAAGCATCAAATTTGCCATTACTGTTCAGATTGCTATAAGTTGTTGGATTAACAGAGTAATAATACCCCAACACAGGGTCAAAATCAACGCCGTTAATTTTCACAGTATAAGAATAATAATAATCATAATAATGAGTGGGGTCTTCGTGTTGTCTTGAGTATTGCGACAACGCAACCGACAGGAATACAGGGCTGTAGGCTGGTATTTTGAATGAAGTGGTGCCCGAAGTCAGTTCTTTGCCCAAGAATGAGACCGTGGCAACATTGTCAACATTTGTTATCACCACGTTCACGGTTGCCATAGGCATATCGCCAATTTTGTCGGCGGTGAGTTGGCTGGTTGCTGTTGGAATGGTTGGGATAGTTGGCTTGTTAGTCAAATCGTTGTAATCGCCGCTTGTGGCAACATCGGCCAAGTCGGCGGTATTGGCTTTTGCGTTCAAGTCCGTTTTCTTGGCGTAAGTGGCATCAACATCGGCGGTTTTGGCGTAAGCGGCCAACGACTGATGGCTCTGCAAAGCCGTTGCGCCAAGGGCTGCGCCGCTGCGGATTGTCTCAAGGTCGGCGATAACATCTTGCTTGCCGCTAATATCTTGATGGCTCTGCAAAGCCGTTGCGCCAAGGGCTGCGCCGCTGCGGATTGTCTCAA
>CAMHPA010000059.1 GCA_946186925.1 uncultured Bacteroidota bacterium
ATCAAATAATATCCTCTCAAACACAATTCAGATTACATATCAGTATACAGAGAATTCAGTTACTAATGGTATCACATCAGCAAAATGGGAATCTAAAAACGGAAGAATAACCAGTATTAAATACACAGCATTCTCAGACGATGGCGTTGACGAAGAATATGGTCAAATGAAATACAGCTATTCCGCTGATGGATATTTGTCAACAATGGAAGGGACAATGGAAGGAAGCATAATCAAAACAACCTATTGTGTTGAAAATGGAGTAGTAAAATCAATTTCAAGCAACATAGAAGGTGATGAAACCAGTATTTTGATGATGACAAATTCAGGCAGTATAGCCGTGACCAATATTTCGATGACATTCACATACAACAGCAAGATACTCAACAACTTGAATGTGAACATTTGGAATATACTATATGATACAGAACCTATATTTGGCGACAAATTGGGTAAAAGATTCGTACAACTTCCAACTTCTTATACTGCTGCAGGCAAAATTGGAGAAGAAGAAGAAGGAGGTATGAGTTATAATTTTTCATACGAATATGACGGCGATTATTTGAAAAAGATTACCAGCATCCAAAACTATGATGGGGAAACAGAAACAACAACCTACGAAATCTTCTACGAGGAATAACGCCTAACGAGACAAAAGAACGCCCAACCAGACTGAAACTGATTGGGCGTTTTTATTTAGCCCCAAGTTGTCTCCGCGAGAAACATTTCCTCCTCGGATAACTTTTCCATTGACAAATCGCATTATTTGTTGGAACTCACCTTATATTTGCCGTCCGTAATATTGAACAATCTAAAAACAAGATAAAATGGGTAAAAAATTAAAAATTGCCGTTTTAGCCGGCGACGGAATTGGTCCGGAAGTGATGAAACAGGCTTTGGATGTTACGAAAGCCGTTTGCGAGAAATTCGGTCACGAACTTGAATATAAAGAGGCTCTGACGGGTGCGTGCGCCATTGATGCGTACGGCGACGCCTATCCCGAGTCGACTCACCAACTATGTATGGAGAGCGATGCAGTGCTCTACGGCGCTGTGGGCGACCCGAAGTACGACAACGACCCGACGGCCAAAGTGCGCCCCGAGCAGGGTTTGCTGGCAATGCGTAAGAAGTTGGGCTTGTTTGCAAATATCCGCCCTGTGGAGACTTTCGAGTGCCTGCTGCACAAATCGCCTTTGAAAGAGGAACTGGTGAAGGGTGCCGATTTTATCTGCATTCGCGAACTCACTGGCGGTATGTATTTTGGCAAGAAGCAGGAGCCTGTTGTGAACGCCAACGGCGTTGAGGAAGCTTTCGACACCAACTATTACAGCCGTCCCGAGATTGAGCGCATTCTGAAAGTTGCGTTCGAGTATGCCCGCAAGCGCAAAAAGCACGTAACGGTTGTTGATAAGGCTAACGTGTTGGCTTCGAGCCGTTTGTGGAGAAAGGTCGCACAAGAGATTGCACCAAAATATCCTGATGTTACAACCGATTATATGTATGTCGATAACGCTGCAATGCGTATGATTCAGAACCCGACATTCTTCGACGTGATGGTTACCGAGAACACCTTCGGCGACATTCTCACCGACGAGGCTTCGGTTATTTCGGGCTCGATGGGCTTGCTGCCGTCGGCTTCAATCGGCGAGTACACAAGCGTTTTTGAGCCAATCCACGGCTCATATCCGCAGGCAAAGGGCAAGAACATTGCCAACCCGCTGGCCACAATCCTTTCGGCCGCAATGATGTTCGAATATGCCTTCGACCTGAAGGAAGAGGGCGCGCTCATTCGCAAGGCAGTGCAGGCTTCGCTCGACGCCAACTACGTTACCGAGGATATCGACAAGAACAACGCTCACAGCACAAGCGAGGTTGGCGAGTGGGTTGTTAACTATATCAAGAAAGCGTGATTTGTGTAAAGAGTAAAGTGTAAAGAGAATACAAATCGCGAAATCACTTTACTCATTAAACTTTAAACAATACTCAATAAAAAATCCCCGTCGGCGTTGGCTGGCGGGGATTTTTTATGATTAAACCTGTGCAAATCAGTTAAATCTACGTCATCTGTTTCCAAAATTTTACATCCGTTCCGGAACCTGAATGCCCATCAGAGCCGCACCAGTTTTGATGACTTTAGCCGTTAACTTGCTCAAAGCCAAGCGGAACTCGCGCACATTTGCGTCTTCTTCCTTCAAGATTGAGCAGTCGTGGTAGAACTGGTTGTATTCCTTTGCAAGACTGTATAAATGATTGGCAATCAGTGCGGGGCTGTAGTTTGTGCCAGCATCGGCAACAACAGCGGGGAAGTCGAAGATGAGTTTTGCCAACTGCATCTCCTTCTCGTTGAGTTGGGTGGCGGCGTCAATCTTGTCGGCAATCTTCAAGCCTGCTTCTTCGGCCTTGCGCAGCACCGAGCAGATGCGCGCGTGAGTATACTGAATGAACGGGCCTGTGTTTCCGTTGAAGTCGATTGACTCTTTCGGATTGAAGAGCATCGTCTTTTTCGGGTCCACCTTCAGGATGAAATATTTCAGCGCGCCCAAGCCTACCATATTGTAAATCTGCGATTTGTAATCGTCGTCGAACTCTTGCAGCTTGCCCAGTTCGTCCGATGTTTCGCGGGCGGTTTTCACCATTTCGGCAATCAGGTCGTCGGCATCAACAACCGTGCCTTCGCGCGATTTCATCTTGCCTTCGGGCAGCTCAACCATTCCGTACGACAGGTGGGTAATGTGGTCCGACCAATCGAAGCCCAGCTTTTTCAAAACGAGTTTCAGAACTTGGAAATGGTAAATTTGCTCGTTTCCAACCACATACAGCAATTCGTCGAGTTTGTATT
The DNA here is from genome assembly GCA_946186925.1 of uncultured Bacteroidota bacterium. Taxonomy (GTDB): domain Bacteria; phylum Bacteroidota; class Bacteroidia; order Bacteroidales; family SZUA-534; genus RUG13583. The sequence continues at coordinate 2,840 of CAMHPA010000059.1, forward strand.
GCTCAAAGCGCTGATGAGCTGTGCCAAGGTCTTGCGTCATATAAACCGAAGTGCCGTCGCCGCGGAGCAGAAGTTTTTGGTCAAGGCCGTCGGCGGTGAGGTCAATCCAGATTGAGTTGTCATCCTTCTTGAAGAGCACGCCGTCTTCCAAGCCCTTCATCACAATCGACTTGCCGAGCATATATGTCTGCGACTCGTAATAAACCTTGTCGAAACTGATTCCCAGCGCTTTATAAGTAACATCGAAACCTGCGTAAACCCAGCCGTTCATTGTTTTCCAAAGGTCAACCACTTCCTTGTCGCCCGCTTCCCATTTGCGAAGCATCTCGCGGGCTTCAAGAATAATTGGCGCCTTGTTGGCGGCATCGTCGTCGCTCAGGCCCTGCGCCTTGAGTTCGGCAATCTGTTTTTTGTATTCCTTGTCGAAGCGCACGTAGTAGTCGCCCACCAGTTTGTCGCCCTTCACGCCGAGGCTCTCGGGTGTTGCGCCGTTGCCCCATTTCTGCCAGGCCAGCATCGATTTGCAGATGTGTATTCCGCGGTCGTTCACCAAGTTAGCCTTGATGACATTGTGGCCGTTGGCCTCCAGAATCTGCGCCACTGAGAATCCGTAGAGGTTGTTGCGGATGTGGCCCAGGTGCAGCGGTTTGTTGGTGTTCGGCGATGAGTATTCGACCATAAAAGTCTTGCCGCTCGAGCCTTTCGGCTTCATTCCAAAGCGCTCGTCGGCGATGGCATCGTTTAGAAATTCGGTCCAGAAAGTTGCTGAGAGTTGAATGTTCAGGAATCCCTTAACAACGTTGAAATCAGCAACTTCTGCAAGACTGTCGCGCAGGAATGCGCCAATGGCGGCGGCGGTGTCTTCGGGTTTCTGCTTCGATATTTTCAGAAACGGGAAAACAACCAGCGTGAAGTCGCCCACAAACTCCTTGCGGGTTGTCGAAAACGTTATCTGGTCAAGGTTTGCGTCGGCCGAGTAGAGAGTTTTGATGGCCTTCGCGGTAGTGTCTTTCAGCAACTTTTGGATGTCCATATCTAATACGAATTATTAAATGAGGGCGCAAATATAGTGGTTTAATCGGTGAATTGGAAAATCGTTTTTGTCTACAGACAACGGACTACAGACAACCGACGATTGGTTTTGTTTGGGGTGAATTGGACCCAGTATAAAACGTCGCTACAAGTGCCCATCACCTATTAATAAATTACAACTTGCGTTGATAATGCGCCGCCGGAATGCCTGATAATCAGAGTGTAAATGCCTGCCGGAATCGGTCGCAAGTCGATTCTGCCACCCTCAACAGTGCCGGTTTTGAACTTTCGCCCGTTCAAATCGAAAAGCATAAACTCCTGTCCGTCACAATCTTGTACGAATAAAAGACCGTCCGACGGGTTGGGATAAATTGTGATTTCGGTTGCGCGATCGTCGGCCGTGGAGACAGGCGGATTCGGCGGAAGCGGAACAGCCTTAAGAGCGATATTGACGGTGGTGTTGGCCATAAGCACAAAAGCGCCAGTTTGCTCCTTCTGCCCGTCGATGGTAGTGTAGCCGGTCGCTTTGGCAATGTAGCTGACAGGCGTTTCAGCTGCAATACTGTCGAAACGCACTAGGCCAAGACTATCTGTCGTTTTTACGATGCCATTCAGCGTAACATCCGCTTCAAACAACGGCTCGCGGCCATCCGTCAAGCGGAAAGTTACGGAGTAGAAAACTGGCTTAACAATAGTGTCATTGGATGAAGTGTCAGGTATATGCGGATTACCACCTTGGCTTGCTGTGTCATCAAGAATAAGGAATGCAAAATCAATATCGATTGTTAATGAATGCCGAAAAGCGATGATAGTGTCGGTCAATGACAACGAGTCGGTGATGACAATTGTGTACGGAATGGTATCGAATCGCAGCGGAAGATATGTGGCTGTGCCGGACGAATCGGCAATAATCAAGCTATCGGCAATCATAATATGCACTCCAGGCAGAGGATCCCTACCATTGTGGAATATGAATGTGAGGTCCGGCTTTTTGACGATCCCAACCGAAATAAGGGTGTCAGAGCTAATAGAAATCTGCCCGACAGTAACATAATATCCATCGACCTCAATGCTATAACATAGCTGATTGACAGTCACATTTTCAAAGGTCGCTATACCATTGTCGTCGCATATTAACGCACAACTGTCGAGCGTAACATGTGCATTTGGCACATTTTGGTGCGATACTGAGTCAAAAACGTGTATCGTCAGCGTATAAATATTTTGCTTGCGCATCTGCAAGCTAACGAATGTTGTATCACCCAAAACCGCAATTTGCTCATCATCAATACCATACTCCATCGAATTTATATTATACTCTCGGCAACTCCTGTTTGTATAAGTTCTAAAAACAGCAAAACCAACGGAATCAGTCATAACTATTTCATTTTCAACCCGAATCTCAATATTTGATATTGCTTCGCCATGTGTATCCTTAACTTTGAAGCATAATAACTTCGGTTTCTGATAGCGGAAAATCGTGTTCGGCCGATATTTTTTAGCTGCATAAGGCTCTATGCTTTCCAAATCATCCTCAAAATCATAAACAACTGTTTCCGAAGGAGTTGTCATACAATAAAATTCCGTTCGGTCGCTCTTGTCGACATAATTTTTGTTAGTGCCCCAAGTAAACTCAACCAACAAATTGCTCTCGCCATCGTACTCAAACAGTGTGTCGAAGCTGAATTTTAGTTCACCTTTATCTTTGATTGTAAACACATTACGTGACATAACCGTTTGAGCATTCTGCATATCGGTAAATGCCGATTCCGAAACGGTTGTAAGCCGAGTATGCATCATTTTCAGCTTGAAATTGGTGTAGCCCTCAAACTTCTTAGGGTCAATGGTATAAGCCACCTGCAACGCCATTTCGTAGATTTTCGAAGGCGCATTGCCCAAATCGGCGGCTGTGTAAAGAATCTGCGTCTTGCCGCACTTATAATAATTGTTGAACGGATACCACTCGGTGTGCGATGTCGATGTGCCTAAAACCTTGTCGTACAGGCTTCCAATGGTAATTGCGTAGTCGCAACTGTCGGCAACGGGTGCGTTTTGCGCCTCCGCCACAACGGTGAAACTGAACACCGACATCATATCGGCATACTCGCTTGCCGCGATGCGGAACCTGCAATCGACTGATGTTCCGGCAGTTAGACTGTCAACAATCTGCTCGCCATCGAGAACCGTCACCATCGGCTGACCATCGACAGGAATCAGCCGCACAACCGACGGCCCAAGAGTTGCGTGGCCGCCGTTGGTGAGCGTTACAACAATCTCGGCACTGTCGCCCGGCATAAATTTCTTTTCGCCACTGATAACGACCTCAGGATTGAGTTTCAGCTTCGGCGCAGACACTCTGAATTTATGTTGGCGCCTGAAAACGTGACCGTTACCTTCAATAGTAACATCAAAAACCACCTCAGCCTGGTCGGGCGCGCTATTGCTCAGCTCAATTGTGCAGATGCCGGGCAAAGTATCGCTTTGGAGATAACCGAGAGAGCCGACGCTGACATCGTTTTTAACCAGCCTAGTAACATATTGACTTGAACTGCTGATAGTTAACGTTGGATTATTCAGTGTTTGAGTGCCGATGTTGTTCAGCACAAAACTCAAATTGCGCGTGCTTCCGGCCGTCATCGGGCCATCGGGCAGCACATTGTCGAGCGTGATGTAAGGCTCGTTGGGCGTGATGGCTGTTATGGTGCCAATGTAGGGTTTGCACCGCGACTTTGTCACCACAATGGTTATCTGACTATGACTCAGTTTTTTAAGGCTCAAAGTCACTTCATTTTCTCCGTCAGGGACAAGAGCCGCGCCAAGCAGCGTATCGCTCTGCGTAACAGCAATATAAGAGCCACTCTCCGCCTCCACTTTCAACGAATTCGCGCCAAGCGGAATGTAAATGTCGTGGCTGACGTGATTGTCGCGGCCTTCGCCGAAATAAACCAGCAGCGACGGGTCGCCAAGGTAGTTGTAGCCCTCCCAGTAGTATTGCGACGAAACGTTTTTCTTGTAGTTGTTGTCGTGCGCCTCGGTCACTGCCAGATTGCCTGCAAACAGCATCGCGTCGCCGCACACAAACTTCGACACAAACGGCGCGTCGAAGGCTCCCAAAGTGGTTGCGCTCGTGTCGGGACTGACGCCGCTCTGGTACTGATGCGCGCCCACAGCCCAGTAGAAATCCTCGTGCCAGTAGGTTTTCGGGGACGAGCCGATGTAAGCCACCGCGCCGCTGTTGGCCTTGCGAAGCCACGTCTCGCCAAGACACTCATCTTTGGTTATCTGCCCCGAGAGGCAGCAGTTGGCCACCACAAACGGAAATTTGCCGTCATTGGCGAACTCGCGCACGCGGCTTTGCGTCAGCTCGGGGTCAACCCAGCTGGTGGTTTCGCCGTGAGCGGTGTAGGTCATCAGGCCCACCGAAACGGTTGTGTCGGCGTAGCAGTTGGTGTATTTGGTTGTGAACTTGTTGACCTGCCCGAAGCCGTTGGCCGCGTTGATGCGGAATTTACTGATGTAATTCAGTGTGGGGATGCCCACCGCAGAGCGATACGAACCATCGTAACCTGCTATGAGTGTGGCTTTTGCAAGATAGCTCGGGTCGTCGAACTGATATTTTTCGTAAGCGACGGTCTTGTCGGCGATTGCCTTCATTTGTGCGGCGGTACGGGCCGAAAAACGTCCGTAGTAGAGGTCGGGAATTATGTCGTCGTCGCCGTCCATACAAGCGTAGTAAAGATCTGTGCCATAGCCTGTTGACTCACCTTTCTTAGCTGTCGGGATTTTGTCGGTGTCGGCGGCCAAAAGCAGGAACGACGGCGCGGGACTGTCGGCCGTAGCCGATGCGTATTGCGCTGCAACCCAGCCTTTTATATCCGTAGCGGTGCTGCCGAGCGTATCGGTGGTGGCAACAATCACCTCAAAACCTTTCTGCCGTTTCCAGCTGATGAACTCAGCCAGAGCGCCAACAAAGGCTGTATCGGTGACAATCAAATATTTAACCGGATATTTTGTTAAATCGGCTGTCGAGCTTTTGTAGTTGCCCAAAGCCGAATAAACGTCCTCAAAGTAAGGCGAGGCCTCGTTTTTGGCCGATTTTGCGGCACTGCCTTCAAAATCAATCTCAAAATCGATGTTGTTGAGCACCATCACGGTGTTTGTTTTGGGATTGTAGCGCACCGGATTCACCGCAACCTGGCAAATGTCGATACCGCGCATTGTGCCCACATTTGTTACCGTAACAAGCTTTTGTTCAGTGAAATAGTTGCGCCGGTACGAGCGTTTTTTGTACTTGAATTTCTGCTCGCCGCCGCTCTTGCTCTGCGACGATTGCCTTGGCGCTATTTTAGCGTTGACATTGTAATCGGCCAACGAGTAAAACATTGTGTCAGCGTGAGTTATGTTCACCGTAAACTCCGCGCCGTGCGGAATCTGCACCAGTTTGCGCAAAGCCGGCAGCAGCGGTTCGCCCTCATCACCAGCCATATAGGCGCCGTCGATTTGCAACTCGCAGAAATCGCCTTTGGCGGTCTTGGTGTTGTTAAGGTTGATGGCTCCAATGTTTGCCGACATCCGGATGCGCTTTTCGCCACTCTCGCCAATGGCCAAACCCGTCGCCACCTTGCCATTTCCAGGCATCGGCAAAGAGTGTTTATCCTGTGCAAAAAGATTTGAGCAACAGACACTTAACAGTAATATGGGTATTATTCTGCGCATTACGTTGCAAAGCTACTTAAAACTTTGCAAAATGGTTGGATTTTTCGACTAACGAAGGGTTTGAAGTGGTTGAAATCAAACGTGAAGTAGAGACGTTGCGCGCAACGTCTCTACAAGTGCCTTCAATCCTTCTCAAAACTCGAACACCTCACCTGTTCGCACCAGCTCGCCCTTGAAATGGCGATGGAACTCGGCAATGGCCTCATCGCCAGTGCAATGCGAAGGCATAACAACCTCTGCCCCAACATTTTTCAAATAGCTGATTGTCTGCTCCAGACGGCTGTCGATGGCGGTGAGATGAAAACCGCCAATCACCCCGAAAACCTTGCCGACACCCATCGCCCGGCGGGCCTGCTCCACGATGTTGCAGATGCCGGAATGTGCGCACCCCGACACCACAAACAGTCCCCGGCTGGTTTCCACCGCAAGCGCCGAATCGTCGGCCACAGGGTCGGGCGTGCCGTCGGCAAAATGGAACGGCGTGCTGCACTCGGCCTCGAACGGCATCACTCGCGCAATCTCACCAAGGAACGTCATCTTGTCCGTCAGGCGGAAAGGCTCGCGTGTTGCAACGATAGTGTTCTGTGACTCAAGCGTTTGACGATTGACAGCCATCGAAATATCGCGCCCTGAGCGCCCCGAAATGCGTTGTGCGAATACCCCCGGATGCATCACAATCCGCTTGCCGCGCACCCATTGCAGACCATTTCCGTGGTCGTAGTGGCCGTGACTGAGCACAACAGTATCAACCGCCGCCAGGTCGAGGCCCATTTTTTCGGCATTCCTGAGGAACAAATCCGACGCGCCGGTGTCGAACAGCAAGCGCCCGTCGGCCTCAACCAAAAACGACAATCCGTGCTCAGCCCCGCAACTGCCAGATGCCTGCTTATCGGATAAAATACTGATTTTCAGTTCACAATCCATAATTATGGTTTTATGCAAATTTATTCGTTTAGTAATATAAATTCCGCATTACCGCTTGGCAAAAAACTTTTGCGCGGATATTCCGAAAAACTATATATTAGTGAGTTTTTAAAAAATTACAATTATGGCAAGTATTAGAGATTTAAAAAGCGACGTAAAGTATTTAGTTTCAGAAATAGTTTCTGATTGCAGCAATGTCATTGTTCTTCATCCTGAAAAGAAGGACGACGTGTTGGGGCTGATTGAAAAGGCTCTTGACATTCTCGATTCGAGCCTTGACAAAATCAACAAGGGCGACAAAAAGGACAAGACATATTTTAATGGTATCAAAAACGAAGCGATTGCCGCTGCCGACGACATCTACAACAAATTGCGCGACATTGTGGGCGCAAAATAAATGCGTTGAACGATGATTGAAGATTTCAAAAAAACAGCCGAATTCGTCCTGCAGGGGCTTAACTACAAGCCGCAGGTGGGAATTGTGCTGGGCAGTGGCCTGGGCGGTTTGGGCGACAAAATAAAAGTCGATAAATCAATCGCTTACAAGGACATTCCTGGCTTCCCGATTTCGACTGTCGACGGGCACAAGGGACAGTTGCTGCTGGGCGAGCTCGGCGGTAAGAAGGTGGTGGCAATGCAGGGCAGGTTTCATTACTACGAGAACTACGAGATGAACCAGCTCACGTTCCCCATCCGAGTGATGAAATTCCTTGGTATCGAGATACTTATAGTGTCGAACGCTTCGGGCGGAATCAACCCCACGTTCAAGGTTGGCGACATTATGGTCATCCGCGACCACATCAACAATTTCCCCGAGAATCCGCTGCGCGGCTACAACTATCACGAACTGGGCCCGCGTTTCCCCGATATGAGCAAGACCTACGACGGCGAGTTGATTTCGCGCGCTCACAAAATCGCCGAGCGCCACGGAATCAAACTGCAGGAAGGCGTGTACATCGGCAGCCCTGGCCCGACGCTTGAGACGCCCGCCGAGTACAAGATGTTCCGCATCTGGGGCGCCGACGCCACGGGAATGTCAACTGTGCCCGAAGTGATTGTAGCTCACCATATGGGAATCCGCGTTCTTGGCCTGTCGATAATCACCAACACCGACAAGCCCGCAACGCCCGACGGCGAGACCACGCACGACGAAGTGCAGGACGTGGCAGGCCGCGTTGAACCGCAAATGACAACAATAATCACAGAACTCATAAACGAACTGTAGTTTGATACAGAGTTGATATTCTGCGATTTAAGTCGAAATAAAATGAGAACAGCAATGAGCCATCAAAAAATCAGGCAGTTGCTGTTCTTGTTTTTTGCGCTTGCCGCGATGTCGGCTCAAGGCCAATTCTACGATAGCGGCCAAGACCGTTTCCGCAGGCTATCTCACATCAGGACAGCGCATTTCGACGTTATTTTTCCGCAAAGCGATACGGCGCAGGGGCAAATCTACGCCAACAATCTTGAACGGGTGTATATGAACGGCGGCAAAACGCTCGGCTGGCAGCCAAGGCGCGTTCCTGCGGTGCTGTTCACGTCGTCGGCGTATGCCAATGGCGAAGTGGCTTGGGCGCCGCGGCGGATGAATCTGCTCACAACGGCTTCGCCCGATAATTATCAACACGCTTGGAATCAGCAACTTGTGCTGCACGAATTCCGCCACGTGGTGCAAACCGATATGCTGAACCAAGGCGCATCGCGATTCTTCGGCGTGCTGCTCGGCGAGCAATACACTGGGCTTCTGCTCGGTCTGCACGTGCCTTACTGGTTTCTGGAAGGCGACGCGGTGGCGTATGAGACAGGCGCTTCACTGTCGGGGCGCGGACGCACGGGCGATTTCACCAACCGTCTGGCCGCGCAGGTGGCGCAGAAAGGCGTTTACAGTTATCAGAAAGCAATGTTCGGCTCGTTTGCCGACAATGTGCCAACGCGCTATCATCTTGGCTATCAACTAATAAGTTATGGTCGGCAGCATTATGGCGCACAACTTTGGCCTAATGCGATGACGCGAGTGGCGCGACACCCGATTGCGCTGCGACCTTTTGGCCGCGGAATACGTGAAACAACTGGTTTAAAGGAAGTTGATTTCTATCGTGCGGCACTTCAACCGCTTGCCACGGGCCCGAAAAACGCCGCCCCCGACAATGCCCGACTGCTTACCAAGCCAACACCGCGCGACTACACAAGTTACTTTGTGCCGCAGAAAAACGCGCAGGGGAAGGTGGTGGCCTTGCGCGAGCAACTGTCTGACATTCCGTCGTTTGTGACGATTGATACCGACAAAGGCCGAATTAGAAAAATCACCCGTCCTGGCCCGATGAGCATCAAACATTTTTCAGCATCGGGCAACTTGTTGGTTTGGAATCAGTTGCGTTACACTCGCTGGGAAAACGCCAACCACAGCCAAATTGTGACTTACGACCTTGACCGCCACCGCAAACGCACACTGGTTCGCCGCGGGCGCTACTATGGCTCAACGCTTTCGCGCTCGGCAACTCAAATAGCGTCAATCAGTTACACCGATTCGTCGCAGTGGGCTGTCGAACTTCACAACCTTAACGGCAGTCGGGCGGCGCGGTTTCAAACGGGCAATTCCGTGCCTGTGCGCGTGGCTTGGTCCGACGATGATAAACTGCTGGCTTACATTGCGATAGAGCAGGATTGCAAGTCGGTTTCGGTGATTGATTTGGAACACCGCACCATCGACACCGTGCTGCCACAAATCAACGATGACATCTCGAATCTGCTGTTCTGCGGCAGCAAACTTTATATGACTGGCAACCACAACGGCAACACCGCCTGGTACGCTTACAGCCTGACCGACAGCACTTTCAGCGTTGTGGCCGAAAGTCCGTTCGGGGTGGGCACAGGCAGTGTGAGCGGCGACAGTCTGCTGTTCACTTACTACACCGCCGATGGCTTTCAGATTGCTGAAAAACAGATAGATAACCTTGCCAAAACTGAAATGCCGACGGCCATTGCAAACAGTCAGACGCAAGCGCTCGCCGAACAAGAGCAAAGAGTTGTTTTCGGCAATGACAGCGCGTATAAAGTGCAGCGTTACAGCCGTTTGGCGCATTTGCTCAACATTCACAGTTGGGGGCCGCTCTCGGTGCGGATTGATGATTCGGAAGTTGGTCCTGGCTTGACCATAATGTCGCAGGACGCGCTTTCCACATCATTCCTAACGGCTGGTTATCAATGGCTTACCGCTGAAAGCAAAGACGATTATTTCCTTGAATACCGCTACAAGGGCTTTTTTCCGATAATCGGTGCGCGCGGCGACATCTATAAGTTTAAAGCACAGCAAGAAACAAACAAGGGCACCATCACTCTTGATGTTCTGCGAAAGCGTGGCGTGGCGTTCGTGCAGGTGCCTATGACGCTGAAAACGAGCATTTTCACCACATCGCTGACGGCGCAGGCATCTTACCAATATATCAACACTGAATTGTCGTATGGCCGCAAATCCGTTGACACCACCGACCACACGCTGGGCTATTGTCTTTATTTTCAATCGTTAAGGCGGCTCGCGCACCGCGATTTGCAGTCGCGTTGGGGCATCGTTCTTCGCAGCGACTACCATCACTACATCGACCAACCCGAAAACCATCAGACGGCCGCGCAGGCTTGGCTCTATCTGCCTGGACTGCTCGCCAACCACGGCATCACGCTTTACGGCGGTTGGCAGGAAAGTAGTCGTAACAACCTAGTATTCAATTCGTTGGTACTTTATCCGCGCGGCTACAAAGCGGTGTCGAACACTCGGCTCACAACTTTAATGGCATCGTACTCTCTGCCGCTTCTCTATCCCGATTTGGCGCTTGGCAGTGCGCTGTATATCAAGCGGATAAAAGCAAAAATCTTTTATGACTACGCCGAAGCCGTCAACAAAGGGGAAAACACAACAATGCGCTCATCGGGCTGCGACCTGACGGCCGATTTCCACATCTACCGCATTGCTGTGCCCATCTCGGCTGGCGTGCGCTACGCAAGGCGTATATCAAAGAGCGACAACTATTTCGGGGTTTTGCTGTCGATGAATTTCAATGGGGTGATGGGGAAGTCGCCACGCAATAAGTAAGTGATTTACGTACAATCAGCCGCAACCATCAGCAAAATCACACATTTATCTACTTTTATGCACTTTTTTAAACATCAATTTTAAAACCGCATTACAATGTTTGGTATTTCCGACCCTGGTATCTGGATTGTCTATCTGCTGTCGATTTTATGCGTGATAGGCTCGATAATTTTTGGCATAAAGTATTGGAACAAAGAAGACGATGCCGACAATCTTTAGTATTAACTATCAATAATTTATAGATGGAAAATTTTTCGATGTATATGATTGTGATGGTCTACTTCCTGGCCATTGCGTTTTTGGGATTTTTGGGCTATAAGAAGACGAAAAACTCGAAAGACTTTTTGATTGGCGGCGGCGAGATGAACCCCATCGTGATGTCGCTCTCGTACGGCGCCACGTTCATATCTGCTTCAGCCATAGTTGGTTTCGGCGGTGTGGCCGCAACCTTCGGAATGGGCATTCAGTGGCTGATGTTCCTGAATATGTTTGTGGGCGTGGTCATCGCGTTCATCATCTTCGGACGGCCAACGCGTCGCATCGGCGCGAAACTGCACGCCACATCGTTTGCGCACTTCCTTGGCGCCTACTATAACTCAAAGCGTATCAGGATTTTCGCTGCATCGGTCATCTTCCTTTGTATGCCGCTCTATGCCGCAGCCGTTCTGCGTGGCGGCGTGTTCTGTATGCAGGAAGTGTTCGGCATCAGTTTCGACCTTTCGCTGCTGATTTTCACCGTGATAGTGGCATCGTACGTGATGGCTGGCGGTATGAAGGGCGTGATGTACACCGATGCCCTACAGGCTGTGATAATGTTCATCTGTATGGGCGTGCTGGTGTTCGGCGTTTACAAGGCTCTGGGAATGGGCTTTGCCGAAGCCAACCGCGCGTTGGAAGGAATCTCGAATCAGGTTCCCGAAAAACTGGCCGCCGTTGGCCACCAAGGCTGGACGGCTATGCCGCGCTTCGGGTCGCAACAATGGTTCACGCTTGTCACTTCACTGATTATGGGCGTGGGCATCGGCTGCCTGGCGCAACCGCAGTTGGTTGTGCGCTTTATGACGGTGAACAGCACCAAGAAACTGAATCAGGGTGTGGCCATCGGCTGCGTGTTCCTGATTATCACCGTTGGCGTGATTTACCACGTTGGCCCGCTGTCGAATCTTTACTTCTACCTGAACGACGGTAAGATAGCCGCCGATATGGTTGAAGCATCCGACAAAATAATTCCGTATTTCATTGGCCGCGTGATGCCTACGTGGTTCGTCACCATCTTTATGCTCTGCATTCTGTCGGCAAGTATGTCCACTTTGAGCGCGCAGTTCCACACAATGGGCGCTGCCGCTGGCGGCGACATCTACGGCACTTACATCAACTCGGGCCGCCGCCTGAACCGCGAGCACAAAGACCGTATGACAATTATGGTTCGTTTGGCTGTATTGGTTTCGATATTAATCAGTTACATCATCTGCTTTGTTCTTGGCGAGCATAGCGATTCGCCTGTCATCGCCATCAGCACATCGCTGTTTATGGGCATCTGCGCATCGGCGTTCCTGCCGTCGTATTTCTGCGCATTGTACTGGAAACGAGTGACAAAGCAAGGCGCTTTCGCGAGTATGATTGTGGGTGTGGTGGTGACCATTCTGCTGCTGCTGTTCATCCACGCCAAAGAAGCCACGGCGCTGGGCGTCTGCAAGGCTCTGTTCGGCACCGACGTGCTCATCACCGATGGTATGATGAAGTTCATCGACCCGATTATGTTCGCCTTCCCGCTCTCGTGCATCACCATTGTGGTGGTTAGCCTGCTGACGGGAAAAAAGAAGAAAAAATAAGGCGTACAAATTGCGTGAACACAATCAATAAATAATCTTACATTTGTATTTGCAAACGGCAAAAGCCGCAAGCAAAAGAATGTTTCATTAAATTAATTAAAATTATGAAAGTAAAAGGTTTATTAGTAGCAGCTGCGGCTGCAATGTTGTGCTTTGGTGCACAGAAAGCTTCTGCCATTGAGGCACCTAACCACGAGGGTGATTTCTTCTTGAACATTCAAGGTGGTTTGTTCTCTGAATATTCAGGCGGTATTGGCGCAAGCGTATCAGGCGACTATGTTCTTGTAAACTCTTGGTGGAAAGGTCATTTCACCATTGGTGGATTTGTCGGAACAAACACATCAAAAGACGAATACAAATATGCTGGTACGAAATACTGGGAATGCCGCTACACAAACTTTGCTTTGATGGCTCGCGCAACTTACGGTTTGAACATCACTGATAAATTCGAAGTTCACGCTGGTGCTATGACTGGCCCGATTTTCCACAATTGGAAATACAAATATGAAAGTGGCATTACTGTTGACCACGAAGATGACCACGAGTTTATCTTCAGCGGCGCGGGTGTTGCAGGTATTCATTTCTTCGTATCTGACAATTTCGCCATCACATCAGAATTTATCGCTGGTCCTCACCTCACCTACTTCAACGCAGGTATTTCGCTTAAATTCTAACATTTAACGCATAAAAAACACAAAGCCGCTCCTTCGGGAACGGCTTTTTTTGTGTCATAAAACCGATGCTGATTTATAATCCGGCAAACGAAAACGCAAAACCGAAACTATTCGGCAGGTGGAAAACCATCACGGCCGGCACCTCTGATTGGTATGGCATAGAGGATTGAATAGCTCAGTCCGGCGTTGAAACGGTTAAAGCCCTTGCCAAAACCGGGAACAATGTAAGGCGTCATATTATGATAAGATGTGTGCGCGAACATCATCTTGGCACGCACCGTAAGACCCATGTAGAAATTCGGGAACACTTCGCCCTTCACTCCCACTACGGCCTCGCCCCACATCGCCTTCAAACTCGACTGCGGAATGCTGCCCTCAACCATGCCCCAAACTCCGCTAACCACAGCCAACGGCGCCTCATGTTTAAAACTGGTTGTAGCCAATCGCACACCTAAAAAGAATATGTCACGATCGAGTCGATGCTTGTATTTTATGAGGTTATAATCGATACCAACGCGAATGTAATCACCTGACATTGTGTAACGTAACGTATCGCTGCTACGTTTTAAACTCTGCTGTCCGAACTCAACCGTGGGAAAAAAATTGTATGCCACTTCCCCATCAGCCGACACCTCGAACCCGTGTGAGCCGTTATTGCGCACATACGGCAACGCCAATCTCGACAAATCGCAACCTAAACGCACGAAAACCTGACGGCGCGGCATCGCCTCATAGACAGACTTATCCTGTGCCAAACCTGAAAATGCGGCGCACAAGGCCAGAAGGCTAAAAAAATATCTTGGCGTGTATCTCATAGTCCTGGTCAACATCAGAAGTGAAATATAGCAGCGAATCGATTGACATTTTATAATTTACGGTATCAACCTTCGCATTTGGGCTTTCATTATAAACCGAATCATTATAAATCTCGGGCACCACACCAACTTCAAAAACAGACTTAAGTCCAAAATCCAAATCGTGATAGCAGTAAACGGGACCACAATCGAGGTTTATGATGCGCATTTCAGGCGTTGACGCGACACAGAGAACGCTGCTGTAGCTCTCTACAACTGTCTTGGTCTTCCCCGAAATGGTAAACTGAACATATGAGGTATCACCTGCAATGTCGAGCGGAATTGCCACCACGGTTGGCAGTTTTGATCCTCGATAAATCACGCTGTCAAGGCCGATATGATAGACAATAATCGTATCGATTTTCTTGCCGGAAAGCTGCACCATCTCACAACGCAATGGTGAGAACGTATCGGCGGTACACTCGGGCGGCTCGTTGTTGCACGCCGCAAAGGCGACAGCCAACGCCACTACCCCAACCAACAATTTTGCTATTCGATTCATAGCGCCAAAAGTAGCGTTTTTATTTGACGATGAAGACAACGATAACAATTACTATTGACGATAACTGTTAACGATGCCCAGAACGCAGCCCGATGCTGATTTATTTGGCCCGCAACTTCAAATCGGCCAGTGCAATGGCCGTCATTGCTTCGACAATGGGCGGGACGCGCAAGGCGATACAAGCGTCGTGGCGGCCTTTAACTATCAGTGGCTCAACATTGTGAGTCTCAAAATTGTAGGTCTGCTGCTCGCGGGCAATGCTTGCCGTGGGTTTCACCGCAAGGCGGAAATAGATTTCGTTGCCGTTGGTGATTCCGCCGTTTATGCCGCCAGCGTTGTTGGTGGCTGTGGTTCCGCGCTCATCAATTATGGCGTCATTATGCTGTGAGCCAAACATTTGCGCTGCCGCGAATCCGCTACCGAACTCAATGCCCTTAACAGCAGGAATGGCAAACACCGCGTGGCTGATTAGCGACTCAACCGAATCCCAGAACGGCTCGCCCCACCCGACAGGAAGTCCCGTCACGCGGCAATCGACAAGCCCGCCAACCGAATCGTTCTGCGCCATAGCCTTGGCCACAGCGGCTTCGATATCGACTTGACCGCCCACTTCGACAAGCGTTGAGCGAATGCTGACGCCGTTGAGCACCTTTTTGGCCACAACGCCTGCGGCCACAATGCCCACCGTGTTGCGCGCCGAGAAATGTCCGCCGCCGCGGTAATCGTTGAAACCGCCGAATTTGCAGCGGCCCGTGAAGTCGGCGTGGCCAGGACGCGGCTGCGCCACAAGGTTCGCGTAGTCAGACGAATGGGTGTTCGAATTTTTGAACAGAATGGTTATTGGCGTGCCTGTGGTGTGGCCGTCGAAAACGCCCGAAACAATTTCAGGCTCATCGGCCTCAATGCGCGTGGTGGTGCCTTTTCCACCACTCTTGCGCCGTTGCAGGTCGGCAGTGAAATCGCTGTCGGTCAGCGCGATACCAGCGGGGCAACCATCAATCACAACGCCAACTTGCGCGCCGTGCGACTCGCCAAAAATGCTCACTCTGAAAATTGTTCCAAAC
>CAMHPA010000060.1 GCA_946186925.1 uncultured Bacteroidota bacterium
CTATTTAAATTATCTATTATGAAAAAAGGATTGTTTAGAATGACGATGGTTGCAGTTATTGCGGTAGCGTTTGTGGCTTGCAGCGAAGACGAAAAATCTGATGAAAAACCAGAAACACCTGAAAAGGTAAGTATTGATGACAATGCCGTCAATTTGGGACTTCCAAGCGGGACAAAGTGGGCTAAAATGAATATTGGAGCCACAAATGCGTGGGACCGGGGCGATAATTTTGCATGGGGCGAGACAAGACCAAAAGAGGTCTACGATTACAGCAATTACCTGCATTTGACAGCAGATGCTAAGTTTGAGCAGGAGTGGAAGTACATAAACAAATATCAGATTGATGATGGATATGATGGAATATGGTACCGCAATATAGAGTTTGTTGGCGACGGCAAATCAGTGCTTGAACCAGAGGACGATGCCGCTGCTGTCAACTGGGGCGGCGATTGGGTAATGCCCACACCTGAGGATTTCATTGAATTGAGAGAAAATTGTGAAATAGAGAAAACTAGTGAATACAATGGTGTTAGAGGGGTTTTATTCAAAGGCAAAAATGGTAACACAGTTTTCTTCCCTAAAGGAGGAGGAAAGACTTTGAATTCGGATCCGTTGTACATTGATTACGGTTTTTATTGGACGAATTCAATAGAAACTACAGAGGAAGCATATAAAGAGGTTTTGGCTGATGTTGAAGAACTATTCTGGGACCCCTCATTGCGCACTAATGGCTTATTAGTAAGAGGTGTATGTAAGGCCGGTGGCAATACAAACAACCACGATGCCGTTGATTTGGGTTTGCCATCGGGTAAACTCTGGGCCACGATGAATATCGGTGCCGAAAAAGCGGAAGACAATGGCTATTATCTGGCTTGGGGAGAAACGGCGCCGAAGAAATTGTACGATGAAGCCACATACAAATTCGTAACTAAAGCCGGCAAAAG
Source organism: uncultured Bacteroidota bacterium (assembly GCA_946186925.1). Taxonomy (GTDB): domain Bacteria; phylum Bacteroidota; class Bacteroidia; order Bacteroidales; family SZUA-534; genus RUG13583. The sequence goes on from CAMHPA010000060.1 coordinate 945, forward strand.
CCGCTCAATCAGTAAATATCAGATTGATGACAAGATTGTTGGTGGAATATGGTATACTAAAGAATTCATTGGTGACGGGAAGGCTACTCTTGAAGATATTGATGATGCCGCAGCTGTCAATTGGGAGGGTAATTGGAAAACACCTACAGAAGCACAATTTGATGAGTTGATGCGCAATTGCTGCATTATTTGGACGGACAATTATGACGACTCAAATGTTGCTGGATATATTGTCTATAAGGCAAAAGCCGATCCTGACAAAGGACGTATAATCACAGACTCTAAGGATAAAGGTACTTTAGTCAAATATTACACATTGACAGACACTCACGTATTTTTCCCAAAGAGTGTTTATTGGACGAATACAGTGTATTATTATACATATAGCGCTTTGGCTTATGAATTGTCGGGTACTCGTGGTTCTGTAGACCGCAGTGAGGGGCTTCATATTCGCCCTGTTTGCAAGTAATTAGAGGAATATTATAGCTGATAAGTTGAGGCCTGCCACCTTGCAAGAAGTGGCGGGTCTTTACTTTTTAACGGCGAGGGAGTCTGGGCCACCAATCTGTCGAAAAATTGTAGGTTGCTCGCCGCAGAATTTCTCCTATAAAAACAGTTTGAATCGTTGTCGGGAAACGCCACTGTGTACAATATATGTTGACATTTTATGTAAGATGCGTATTTACAGATGATTGCGGCAATCATTTTTCTGTTTTTAACATTTCAAACAAAAAAATGCCGCCACGGTTTTTTATTAGAAAAAATGTAGTATGTTTGCACCGCTAAAATTCAAAGCGAATTGAGGCATTGTTCTTTTGGTAATGGTCGGTTCATCTAAGGGTTAGGATTCAAGATTTTCATTCTTGCCATAGGGGTTCGAATCCCCTACCGACTACAGGATTTTTAAAAATATTAAAGCATTATGGCAAATCATAAGTCATCAGAGAAAAGAATTCGTCAGACCGAAACTCGCAACGAGCACAATAGGTACTATGCCAAAACAGCCCGCAACGCTGTCCGCGATTTGCGCGCTACAACTGTAAAGGCCGATGCAGAGGCAATGCTTCCGAAAGTAAATGCTATGCTCGACAAACTTGCAAAGAACAACATCATTCACAAGAACAAAGCTTCTAACTTGAAATCAAGCTTGGCTTTGCACGTGAACGCATTGGCATAATAATTTATTAGCAATATAGTGAGCCCATCGTTGAGAAGCGGTGGGCTTTTTGTCTTTTGTATTGTAAAATGCTGGGTTTATGAGAAAAAACATCGTCATTACGGCTAATGCAATTAGTGTCGCAGCCTTTATGGCCATTGTCATACTGACGGGCTGCCACACTTCGAACAAGTCAACAGCACCGGCTAAACCTGCAACTGAAAATGGCAATGCCGTTCAAAAATCGCAAAAGACAGCCAAAGTTGAAGATTTCGACAAGTTTTACGACCGCTTCCATGTCGATAGTGCGTTCCAGATGTCGCGCATTAAATTTCCGCTTAAGGGTGCCAGTAATAATCTCGACGAGTCAACACCATGGACATCGCAAAACTGGCAGATGCTCCGCACCCGCATTTACGATGTTGACAAAACTCGGTATAAAGTGAAATATTCAAAAACCGAAACATCGTTCACTCAGAAAGTATGGATCGAGGGTGCGGGATTCTGCAACGAGTGCCGCTTCGAACTCATTGACGGCAAATGGTTTTTGGTGTATATGAGCGACGAGAATCTGTAATTATCTCACTTACAACTCTAATTTCAGCGTGGCCACAATTCCGCGCGGAATGGTCAGCGTCATATTGGCGCCACGAGAGCCTTTGCCGCGCGAACCCTCGGGGAAGCACATCTCGTTATAGACGTTCCCAAAGTCGTAGATGTTGTAACACAGCACGTTAAGGCTCAATGTGCGATGCCACCAGATTGTGGTTACAAAGCGTGCGTGAAGGTCGATGTTGAACAGTGCGCTTTCGCGACAGCCGAAATTGCCGTCGGTGGGGTTGATGCCGCGTGTGCAGACGGGCCGCACGGCCATCTGTGTGTTGCCGTTGGCGTCGGTGTTGGTGGCGGTGTTGAAGAAGGCGAACGGCTGTCCGTCGGTCCAGCGGCCGGTGATGCCGTATTGGAAGTGCCGGTTGACATTGTGCCCCAGATAGATGCGGCACACGTAGGCTTTGTCCTGGTCGAGGCGGCCGAAGCCCGGATGCTTGCCCTGGGCGTTGTCGATGGTGCTCTGTGTGTTGGGGTTGGCGGTTGACTCCGACAGCACCCCAATGTTGTTGGACGCGGGGCCGTTGCCCAAAGCCGACAGTCCGGCACCCATCATCGACTGCCACGAGAGGCTGAACAGCACCCGCTCGCCGCGGAAGGTGTAGCGCGAATTCTGCGACACGTAGAACGTGCGCCCCACGGCCATTCCGCTCGACGGCGTGTAATCAACAACATAATTGTGCTGGCCGGGATTCAGAAAATAGTAGCCGTCGGCATCGGTGAATCCGTTGGCATCAGCGCCACCATCAAACTGTGCCATCCAAGTGTGGTGGAAACGCTTGTAAGTCTGCAAGAAAGCAAACTCGTGTTTGCCGAAATGCAGGTGCACCGGAATGTTGAGCGTGAAGTAGCCCGGTTGCCACAAACGCTTGGCATAGCGGTGGTAGCGGCCGCCGGTGGTGGTCAGTAGCTGAGGGTGCCCGGCGTAGGCCACGTCACTTATCATATCATCTCTTGGAAAATAGACATCGGCATTCATATAGTCGTCGCTCATAAAGCGGATGTCCTCAATGTTGTAGCTAACGCGGTCGTGGGCCAGTGTCAGTCCGAGTTGCAGCCAGGGAGTAGGGTGGTAGTCGACCATTGCCGTGGCCTGCACATTGGGCGAAATCTTGGTCTTGCCCGACAGCAGCATTCCGTCAACCGTCAGCGCCAGCTCTCCGGCCACACTGAGCTTGTCCGACACTTTCCGTCGCGCCTCAGCGCCGATGCGGTTCTCAATCAGCCCGGCGGCAAACTTGTTGCTCGTCCATTGGTACAGGTAGAGCGGCGTGGGTTGCTCTTGCCCCGTGTGCTGGTAATAAAGCGTGTTGCTGAATGTCTCCTTGTCGGGATTGAAGATGAGGAGCGAGTTGTAGCCGTCGGCCTTGACTGTGAGCCACGGCCGCAGTTTTTTGCTGTAGTTGAGCGCCCACGTCAAATCGAAGTTCCGGCCGTCGGGCATCCACGGTTCAAACGACTCGCCGTCCTGGTCGATGATGTTTCGGCTGAATTCCAAATTGTTGTGACTGACGTCGTTAACCGATACCGTCAATCCGGTTGTCAGCCCGTAAATTAAATTGGTGCCGTAAATCGATGCACTTAATGTCGAGAGATTCATCACCTCGTCGGGATTCATATAAAATTCGGCGCCGTAGTTGTCTTTCCCAGAAATGTTTATGAAATACCCGGCGCGATGAAACAAAAGTCCTCCGGCAGGCAGTTGGCCGTCCATCTGCACCTTGAAGTGTTTGGCGCTATAGAGAGGCTCGTCACGAATGAGACCGTTTTGGTCGTAGTTTGGCAGCATCTGTTGGCCGAAGGAGGCGTAAATGTGCTGACGGTAGTCGCTCGGAGAGTAAAAGATTGCATCGATAGTGCCCTGATTTTTAATATATTGGCGCTTGTGAATGGTGGAGCGGTCATAAGCGTCGTCGGTGCCGGTGCCGTGAAAAAGATGGATGATGTCGGCCGAGCCAGGCGAGATTCCGCCCAGGTTACCGCGGTTGTACGACACGGATGCATATTCCGTCCACAAAGTGTCAGGCGTGAAGTTGAGGATTGAGCCACGATTGTCGATTCGGAGGTTGTAGTTTTCCATATTCGGCACATAGACCGACGAGCCGGAGGTGAAGCGGCTGTCGATGCGGAACCCGTCGATATAGAATCGGTTCCAGCGGTATGAGTTGCCATCGACAGTGAACATCAGCTGCCCCGACTCGTCCCACTGCCCCAGGTGAAGTCCTTGATAAACAGTGTGGTCCGACAAGGCGTCGAGCCAATGCGCCAGGTGCCCCTGATGGTAGAAATCGCGGAAAAACGCCGCGCTTGCGGAGTCCTCATAAATCTGCGCCGAGGCGGTGAGTGTGGCCACTGTCAGCAAACTGCAAAATATCTTTTTGATTGACATTGTATTATCGTTTCGTCAGACTAAGAATATCGAAATTGTAGGCCACGCCGGCGCGGATGAGGTGGTAGGGGTAATCGCGCAGCCCGTATTGGTACGCGGCCACAACATCGAGCCGTCCGAAATGGGCTATGAGGTCGGTACGCACAATGGCCGGTTGGTCGTGGGCAAGTTCGCCGCCATCGTTGTTGTGCTCCCAGCCGCCGTATCCAGCAATCGAGCCTGATAATGAAAAAAATGTGTTCTCCCATTTCAGCAGCGCGCCCCATTGTGTGGCGTCGTTCTGGCGGCCTAGGTCGGTTTGCCAGCAGAGAAATCCGGTAGATAGCGCCAGCCGCAGCCGGTGCGCCCATTTCGGGCTTTCGCCGATGGCCGCCGATTTGCCAACCGTCAGGTCGAAAAAGTAGCCGGGGCTGTCGTAGTAGCGCGCGTTGAACGATTCGAAACCGGAAGCCGTCTTCAGCGCGGCCCGCAGCACCACATCGGGTAGCAGACCGTTTTCGCGAAGCACTTGCATATCAGTGCTCACATACACATCGCCGGCCAGATGCCCGTTGCGGGCGCCTTCAATGTTTTCGGGCTGCACGCGGCAGGCGGCAAGGCTCTCGTCGGTGTTGCGATACCATTCCATCACTGGCATCCATACCGACAGATTGACGCGGTCGGTCCAGAGCGGAATGTTCAGTTTGAACGATGCGTCGATGGTGCGGTCGCCGCGGAAGCCCTTGAAATAGTCAGTCGCCACCTCGGCGCGGAGCGCAGGCTGCACACGGCCGTCGAGCATCTCGGGAACGGCAAACGCATTCGGCCCGAAGTAGTAGGGCGAAATCTGCGTCACCGTCCGTTGCGACGTTTTGTTCAGCGGCGTCTGCGCAAAGCACTGATTTGCAGTTATCAGTAAAATGATGGGTAGCAACTTTCGAATCATACGCCAGAAACATTTCGGGTGCGAATATAATAAAGTTGGTTGCGAGTCGGATAGTTATAAGCGGATTACGTGTCTGTTTCCGTTGCCGGGTGTCAGTAGCCTAAATTTTTCTACATTTGCCCACAATAATTGAAAATCAACGTAAATGTCTCGAGAAAATTTCGGTTCGCGGTTTGGCGCGATAATGGCGCTGGCAGGTTCGGCGGTGGGTCTGGGCAACATTTGGAAATTTCCCTACGAGGCCGGCAGCAACGGCGGCGGCGCCTTTATGCTGGTCTATCTGTTTTTCGTTTTTGTCATCGGCATACCGGTGATGCTGTCGGAATTTGTGATTGGCCGCCGCGGACAGCGCAACCCGTTCGGTTCGTTCAAGACTCTGGCACCTGGCACGCGGTGGTTTTGGTTTGGCGGGCTGTCGATTTTTGCCGCTGCAATCATTCTGTCGTACTACGGCACGGTGGCTGGCTGGACGCTCGAGTATGTGGCCTATGCCATCGGCGACACGTTCCACGGCCGCTCGTCGGAAGATATCGGGCTGCTTTTCAGCGATTTTGTGAGCAACTCATACAAACCGCTGCTCTGGCAGGTGGGCTTTATGGTGCTGTGCGGAATAATCATTATGTCGGGTGTGAAAAACGGCATTGAGCGGTGCGTGAAGACTATGATGCCCGCCCTGTTTGTGCTAATTCTGCTTCTCGACATCCGCGCCTGCACACTCGATGGCGCCGCCGAAGGATTGAAATTCCTGTTTGTGCCCGATTTCAGCAAACTCACCTTCAACAGCGTGCTGAACGCGCTTGGGCAGTCGTTCTTCTCGCTCTCGCTCGGAATGGGCGCGCTGATGACGTACGCTTCGTATATATCACGAAATGAAAATCTTACTGGCATTTCGGTGCGTGTGGTTGTGGCTGATACGTTTGTCTCGGTCCTTGCCGGGATGGCCATTCTGCCGGCCGTGTTCGCCTTCGGTGTTGACCCGTCGGCGGGTCCGAACCTTGTCTATATCACGCTTCCGCAGGTGTTCGACGCAATGCCGCTGGGCTATGTCTGGGGCATCGTATTCTTTGTTCTGCTCACCTTTGCCGCACTCACATCGGCCATTTCGCTGCTCGAGGTTTGTGTGGCTTATCTAACTGAAGAACTGAAATTTAAACGTCTTTCGGCAACAGCATTGTCCACTGGCGTGATAGCCGCGTTGGGCGTTCTCTGCACGCTCTCGTTCGGTCCGATGCGCGATTTCACCATCTTCGGCCGCACCTTCTTCGACGCCTTCGACGCCTTGAGTTCGAACATTGTTCTGCCCGTGGGCGGCATTTTCATCTGCCTGTTTGTGGGCTGGAAGATGAAGACGATGAGCGTCTATTCCGAACTGTCGAGCGGCGGCCGCTACCCGATGGGAATGTTCCGCATTTTTATGTTCATTGTGAAATACGTGGCGCCTGCGGCAATATTGCTCATTTTGTTGGGGGCGATTGGGATTGTTTAGTTGTTTTGCCGATATTCTTCAACTATCTCATCAACAATATATTGGTCGCTCATTGCTTGCAGACCATAGCGGGCATCGGCAAAAAAGTGGTATGTTTTTGAGTTATAGAACAATTTTAGCGCATCTTCTTCATTCATATTCAGCACTTTGGCTATCATCAGTACGATGCGGCTCTGTTTTCGCCAACGGACGGAATCTCTCATAACGCGTCATTTTCTAATTGTAAAGCCACCGACTCTTTGAAACGCAAGCATTTGTCGATAACCAACTGGTTTATAATGCAAATCTGGTGGTTCACTTTTTTGTTTCGCAGTTGTCCTAAAGCTTGTTCAGCAGTCAGTATTCCCATTTGGTAATCTTCCACAGTATCAATCACATTGTCGTTTGCTACGCCACCTTCAACAATGTCGTAATGTTGCCAAATGCTTTCACCTTGTCGGCAGGCTACCACGTATTCAAGCCATTCTAAATCATATGATTCAAACACTTTGTGTTTATTTGTAATCAGTGGAATTTGTTCAGAGTCAAAATCATATACATTTAGATATGGTATGCCGTCGCGTGTTTTTCTTTCGGTAACAACCTTGGCCCATTGCTCTGCCTGTTCTCTAAAGGACGTCAGGTAGAAGCCACGCCCAAAATCAAGGTTTCGACGCCCGGCATCAGCACGAGGCTGATTAATAATCATATATGAACCGTGATACAATTCCATTATTCCCCTGCTTCCTTTTCCCAATTTTGAAGAGTATCGACAATGTCATCGGCCACGTAATCAAGGCTTTGAGTATGCAGAATGTCATAGTGGCGCAGCAGTCGGCGTCGAATCAAATCTTGTTTTTCGAGCCGGCGGAGCATCTCTTTCGGTGTGATGCCTAACTTGTGCGCGCCACTTTCCATCGCCATCATCACAAAATGGATTCTATCGTATTCCGGTGTCCGTGAATAAACTGTCATTTGTACATTGTCGTTACAAATACAAAGAAACGTAAAATTTGATTTGTTGCTATCGGTTTCCGATTGTGATTCAAAACCTTCTTTACAAGTCATCCCAAAAATATGTGCTTAAAAATGGCTTTTGGAAGTTGAAAGCGTCTGTACGTTTTAAAATTTTATCACATTTGTAGAAATATTGCGTTTTACAATTTATGAATCACGAATCACAACACGGAAAACCATTATGCAGGGACGCGGCACGCAATAATTCTGCCGCAGAAGTGCAGTCTGTTGTCCGTAGTCTGTTGTCCGTAGTCCGTAAAACCAAGACAATCCGCAACCTTCTGGCAATATTATTTCTTCTGCTGTTGCTGCCGGCGCAAGCGCAGATTGACATAAATCACTATCTGCGTGAAGGTTACGCTGACCTTAACAAATCGAACTACACAAGCGCCATCAACCGCTTCAACACCATAATTCAGGTGAAGCCCGAAATGCTCGAACCCTACTATTTCCGTGGTTTCTGCAAGCTTCGGCTCGACGATTATCAGGGTGCTTACGCCGATTTTCAGCGGGTGGTTGAGCTGAACCCCTATTTTGCCGACGGCTACCGGCTGCGCGGTGTCATCAAGTCGCTGCAGCAGGACTATCAGGACGCAATGGAAGATTTCGCGAAAGCGCTCGAACTCGACCCGGCCAACATCGACATCTACACAAGCCGCGGCTATGCCTACACGGTAATGAAGAACTACGAGCTGGCTGTCGCCGATTTCGACGAGGCTCTGAAGGTCAACAGGGATTTTGCGCCCGCTTATTTTTCGCGAGGCTACGCCAAAATGTGCATCGACGACTTTGACGGCGCAATCGACGATTTTACCAAAGGCATCAAGCTGAATCCGTACAAGCCCGGCGGGTACGCGCAGCGGGCGCTGGCTTACTGCGAGAAGGAAGATTACGGGCTGGCTATTGCCGATATGGACCACGCCGTAGAACTCGACCCGCAGAATCCGGAATTGTATTTTAATCGCGCCATAATCCGTTATAAATCAAATAATTTGACGGGAACAATGGACGATTACAACAAGGTTCTGGAACTGAACCCTGACAATGCGCTCACATATTACAACCGCGCCATTCTGAACACCGAGATTGGCAAGACGGCCGAGGCGGTGGCCGACTATTCGAAGGTCATTGAGCTGAGTCCGCGCAACATTCTGCCGTATTTCAACCGTGGTGCGGTGAAATTTGAGTCGGGCGACTACCGCGGCGCCATCGACGACTGGACTCTGGCCATCGGCATTTTCCCCGATTTCGCGAAAGCGTATCAGGCACGAAGCTCGGCGCGCTATCAGATTGGTGACTATGCCGGCGCCAAAGCCGACGAGCGGACGGCCAAACTGAAGATTGACGAGTATATGCAGCGCACGGCGGGCGACTCGCTGCTGGCCGATTTTGCCGACACATCGTACAATTTCCGCAAGGTGATTGAGTTCGACAGCGACTTCTACCGCGCCGATATGGACGACGGCGAGGTGCAGAACCGCCGCGTGGTCATCGACCTGAAGCCGCTCATTCTGCTAACCGCCAAAATGCCCGGCGACGACCGCGTGATTGCTGTCTATCTGCCAAGTCTTGAGCAACTTAATCAGAAAAGCCCCACCGGTTTCGGGCTCGCCTTTGCCGACCATCAGGCCGACCTTTCGGTGGACACAGTCCGCTATCTGCTCAACCAAACCGAACAGACCAAGCTGCAATCGAATTTCGACTGCGGGCTTTATTTCCATCAGGGAATGCTGAACAGCGTGGTGCACAACTACAATCAGTCGATAAAATCGTACTCGTCGGCCATCAGCATCGACCCGAAGTTTGAGCTGGCCTACCTGAACCGCGCCGCCACACGATACCTTATGATTGAGTACATCAACTCGCTCGACGATATTTCGCCCATCGTCACCATCGGCGGCAACAACAACGCGCCACGCGCCGAGGTGAAATACGAGGTGCAGACCGATTATTCGGAAGTGATTGAGGACCTTGACGTTGCCATTCAGCTCAACCCGCAGTTGGGCATCGCCTACTACGACCGCGGCAACGTGAAATGTATGTCGAAGGATTTTGCCGGCGCCATCGACGACTACACCCGTTCGATTGAGGTCGGCCCCGAACTGCCGCAAGCCTACTATAATCGCGGTTTAACGCTTATCTATCTGAAAGATAAGGAAAAAGGTTGCTATGACATTAGCAAGGCTGGCGAAATGGGCATTGAGGACGCCTACGCGGTGCTGAGAAAGTATTGTAAGTAAACACAAAGAACACGGAGAAGGCAGAGAACACAGAGGTTTCAATTAACAATGAACAATTAACAATGGGAACTTTGCTCAGCGCTGTCTGTGGTCTGAAGTCAAAAAAACTAAACTTTCTCAACAGCGAAGCGCTAAACCTCATACCTGTTAAACAGCAAAGCAATTAAACCTATAAACAATTCACCGATTCACCAATTAAACAAAAAAATATGCGTGTTGTAATTCAAAGAGTTAAACGTTCGAGTGTGACCATCGACGGAGAGGTTGTTGGCTCGATTGGCGCGGGGCTGATGATTCTGCTTGGCATTGAGCCTGCCGATACCAGCGCCGATGTAGATTATCTGACGGGAAAGATTTCAAAATTGCGCATCTTCGACGATGAGAACGGCGTGATGAACCGCTCGGTTATGGATGTTGAAGGCGAACTTCTGGTGGTGTCGCAGTTTACGCTCTTTGCGCAGACAAGCCACGGCAACCGCCCGTCGTACATCCGTGCTGCAAGGCCCAAGCAGGCAATTCCGCTTTATGAGGAGTTTGTGGCGAAACTCGCGGCCACATCGGGCATCCAACCGCAAACAGGCCGCTTTGGCGCAATGATGGACGTGGAACTGATTAACGACGGACCTGTGACGATTATAATCGATAGTCGCGAGAAGGATTTTTGATTATACGATTTCCTGTTTAGCTCTACTCATTCCAAATCTCCCAAGCCCGTACAGCCTGGCCAATCAGCATATCCAACCCGTTTTTAATGGTTGCGCCCTGTTCTTTGGCTTTTTGCAGGAACAGCGTTGTCTCAGGATTGTAAATCAAGTCGAAACAGAGGTGGTCAGGGCCGATAGCCGAGTATGGAATGTCGGGGCAGGCATCGGTTTTTGGCGACATACCCAGCGGTGTGCAGTTGACTATAAGTTTATGGTTCTCAATTAGTTCTGCAGTGAGTTGCTGGTATGAGAGAATGTTGTTGGCGGCATCGGCGTTGCGCGAGACGAATTGGTAGTCAATTCCCAGTTTTTCAAGCACATAGCGCACGGCCTTCGAGGCGCCGCCAGTTCCCAAAATGAATGCTTTGGTGTGGCAGGGTTTCAGCAGCGGGCGAAGCGAGTTCTCGAATCCCACAACATCGCTGTTGCAGCCGCGCAGACGAATTTTGTCACCATTGCGGATAATCTTCACAACATTCACTGCGCCAACACGTTGCGCGGTTTTGTCAATCTCGTCGAGGAATTGCATCACCTTCTGCTTGTAGGGAATGGTGACGTTCAAGCCAGCCAAATCTGGGGCGGTCAGCACCTTTTCGGGAAAAAGGGCAATGTCTTCAATCTGAAAGTTAAGATACTGGGCATCAATATTTTCCGCCGCAAACTTCTTTGTAAAATAATCTTGTGAAAAAGAGTGCCCCAATGGGTAGCCGACCAAACCGTAGGTTTTCATATTAATTCCTATTTTCCGAAGCGCAAACCTACGGAAATATCCATTCGGCCGAGCCCTTCGTATTGGTCTTTTTCTAGTTCAACTTTTTCTTTTGAAGAGCCGGTTTCTCTAGTGAACGACGACAATGTTCCGCTAATAAACGCCAATCGAATATCGAGAGCGGTATTTTTCGCAAACCAATAAGAATAATCTATGTCGAACATTAAACCAGCCGTTCCGCCTTTGTTTTTTCCGTTAGTATTCCCAACTGTCCATTTGTCGAAGTATCCATAATAACCCACGGCATAATTGAGTAAAAAGGAATTTTTTTCGTTTTGATACCGCATTGAAAACATTGGACCGATAAACGGCATAGTTATTTCATCTTTCATATCGGCGCGACCGTAATTTGCAACATAAAAATTGCCCGAATTTGATGCTTTATACGTTATGAATTTGATGCCAGCACCATAATTTTCAGAAAAATAGTACGCAAAATCGGCTCCCAAATGATAGCCGTTTTTCAGTTGTTTGACGTAGTCTTCATAATCGGATGACAAATTGTCGGCAACCTTTGCCAGACGGCGGCTGTAGCCACCAGTGACTGAAAATGCGACTTTCTGATAGTCAGATGAAGGTGTGGAAGCATAGTCATCTCCGCTCAGGTTGCCATATTGGTAGCTATCCACATTGCTCATCGGCAATAGTGAATTAAATGTGTTGCCGTTATTGGTGAACGTGAAATAAATATTGTCAGACTTTACTTTCGTGATTTTGCAATTAAGAGAGTCTCCCTTGGTTGTAACAATCAAATCCTGCGCGCTTAACTGACCGAAAATCAGCATAAGCATTGAAAAGAAGAATAGTTTTTTCATTGGTTTTTAGCGTTAAATGTTTCAAATTCTGATTTTCCTGTTTGGTAATCGACCAGTTCCAACAGCGGGTGACCGACAAAGGCGCCCATTGTTACGCTGCAGCGTACATAATAAGTGTGGCCAGGTTCTATGGTAACAGGAATCTCCGATTTAGCTTCTGTTTTTGCCCAAATTGTTACTGCGCCGGTTGTTTTAATTTGAATGCTTTTCTTGAAATTGTTTTTCACACGGCAAACAACCTCGTCGCCAAGGTGCAGGTCGTAGCTTACGGCGGGGCCTACACCACTAAATCTGTACACATTCAAGATTGCATAATCAACATCGGCAATTACTTCTTCAGCTTTGGCAAGATAAGCATCGGGGTTTTCCAGATGAAGGATGCTGGCAGTGATTCGGTGGCAGGAGCTTCCCATAGCCGTTGGCAACTTGTGCTCGGTGATTTTGATGGCGTTGCCGCCAGCTTTTCGTGCTTCAAGTTTTGCATCTTCAAGGACTTTTGAATAAGTGCAATTGGCGGTGGCGGTAAAACCGTTATCTCCAATTTTCACTTCACCCAAAACTTCGGCTCCGGCAGGTATTTCCTGCTCTAATGGTATCACCGCTATTTGCTGGTCGTAGGCGGTTGTTGGATATGATTTTGAAATGTTTGTGCTGATTTTCGGATTACATCCGGTTAGCACCAACGCGCAGCACGCAACTAAAACAGTTGCCAAAAACGGCTTGCCGCATAGGCAGCCAAATCTGTTGTTCTTCATAATATATTAGTTTTATTATCCTCAAACGCAAACCTCACAGAATAATCATTCTGTCCGGAAATTACATTTCAATATCGTTTTTCCAGACTTGCGAAGTTTAAAGCAAAATTCCTAAAAACGATGTTCCAAACATATGGATAAGAAGATTGTTTTACAAGTTTTCCGACGGGCAATTTGTAATTTTTTTAACGCAATATGGGAGGGTAAATGTTTGATAATCAAACGTGTGCTCTTTTGTTATTGTCAAAAGAGCATAGTTTGACTGTGCAGGCAACAAGAGTTACGAGCGCCATTCAGCTCATTTTTTTTGCATTTTTTACCGACGGAGGAGCGTTCACTCTTCAATTAATCAGGAGTGTCGTCTGTGCGAAAATCATTGTGTTTTCGTTTTCTCCGATGACCTCTCGAGCGCCCAAAGAGCCGCCATTCCTGCCGCCATCAGCACAATGGCAATGGCCACTTCGGCGCTGAACTCTTGTGGGAAATACATCTGGTAACTCTGGATTATCGGCTTGCCGTTTTTCAGCACCTCAACGCCGTCTTGCATCAGATAGACAGGATTTTTCCACGGCCAAATAGTGCCCAGACTGCCGAAAATGAAGCCAGTAAGTACGGCCATCGTCTGGCGCGCGTATCGGCTCAAAAGCCACGACAGGAAATGCGAGAATGCCAGAAGCCCCACAACAACGCCAATGCCCACGGGGATGATTATGCCCATATCGAAATGCGACACGGCGTAAATCATTATCAGCTGGTAGTTGCCCATCAGAATTAGCACGAAAGAGCCCGAAAGGCCTGGCAGAATCATACTGCAGACGGCCACCGCGCCGCAGATTATCAGATACCAAAAGGCGGTGTTCTCGGTTGCGGGATTCATCACCGAAAGGCCGAAGGCAACCGCGGCGCCAATAACGAACGAAACAGCCGCCGCAACATCGATTTTACCTATCGATTTGCCTACAAACCAAACCGATACGAGTATCAGCCCGAAAAAGAACGACCACACGTAAACGGGGTACGACTGGAAAAGGAACTCGAGCAGTTTGGCCACCGATATAATGCTGACGCCGACGCCAAGAAACACCGACAGCAGAAAACCGAAATCGACGTGCTGCGCGAACTCGCGGAACTTGAATTTGAGCAGCAGCCTAACCGCCTCAACGTCAAACGATTTGAGTGCGTTTATCAGCCGCTCGAAAATGCCTGTAAGCAGTGCAATGGTGCCGCCCGAAACGCCTGGAATGACGTTGGCCACACCCATTGCAAAGCCTTTCAGGAAATTGGCTATGTGTTCCCTCATTCCTGATTATAAGTTGTAGATTTTCAAAATTTTGTCCCAAAGCATCGGTTCAAATTTCGAGCGGTCGAATTTCTCGCACTCGTCAACCGAAGCCACGTGCTTGGTGGTGTAGATTATGCTCTCGACAAAGGCTGGCGCGCGGCGCGAACCCTCGCCAAGGTTGATAAGCACATCGTCGCCGTTCTTGAGCAAGCCGTTCTTCAACGACTCGAAGAAGCCGCCAACGCAGACAGCCGCTGCGGGTCCAATGCGGACGGTGGTCTCGTAGGCCACAAGTTTCGCCATATCAGCAAGATACTGCTCGTCGAAAGCGACAAAATCGCCGCCCGACTCTTTCACGAGCGAAGCCACAATGGGGAAGGTTCCTGGCTTGCCTGTGGCCAAAATCGGAACGCTGGTCTTGGGGTTCTCGTAGCACGGATAGTCGTTCTGCCAACCATCGGGGAAGCCTGCGGCCTTTGCTTTTGCGTAGCCCTCAACCATCGGTGTGCAGCCCGACGGCTGAACCATAATGAATCGCGGCAGGCGGTTGTCGTAGCCCAAACCTTCAAGGTCGGCGCAGCCTTTGGCAATGGCAATCGGGCCTGTGCCGCCGCTGACTGCCTGAATATAAACTGTCGGCAGTTTGCCCATCTGGCGCAGCCACTCAAAAACCATCGTCTTTTTGGCCTCAACGCGCATCGGGTCGGTGTTGCCGCCCGAAATCAGAATGCCGTATTTGGCCGAATAGTCGGCGGCCACCTTTTTGGCCATCGCATAGTCGCCCTTCACGCGGAACAGGCCCTGGCCGTAGGTGTTTATCTCTGCCTCGTTGATTTTCAGAGTGTCTTCGGGCACAAAAACGCCAAGGTTGATTCCCGCTTCAGCGAAATAGTGCGCGAAAGCGTTGGCAATGTTGCCCGTGCTGGCCACGCAGTAGTCCTTCACGCCGTTCTCTTTGAGCACGCTTGCAGTGACGGCTCCCGCCACATCCTTGAAGGTGCCTGTGCCCTGGTTCAGGTCGTTGCGGTAGGCGCGGACGGTGATATCGAGATTGTAGTATTTCTTTGCGAACTTCTCCATAAACTCCCAACGGTCGACAGGAATGGCGCCCTCGGTGTGCGAAATCTCGTTTTTCTTATCGATAAGTGGCAGAAAATCAAAGTAATGCCAAACGTTCTCAACGTGCTCCTTCGTGTCGATGAGTTTCTTCAACTCGCTGTAGTCGCGATGGTATTTCACATCAACGTAGGTTCCGCCGCAGTGCGGGCATTTCTGATTGTTGGCAAACCACTCCTTGAAACCTGGAATGTCGGCGCCGCATTTGCGGCAGTGAAGGTGGAATTTAGTGTTGTTCATATGCGTGTAAATTAGTGATTGTCTTTATTTTGACTTTTGATTAACTTCTTTATTTCAGCGGGAATGGCCGCGTCGGGGACAATGTCGGTGAAATGAGTGTAAAGGTCGGGGTCCTGACGGAATGCCTTGCGGAAGCAGTCGAAGCACTCATTGTTGCGATAGACAAGCAGATAAATCGCCGCCAAAACGTAGAGCAGAACGCTGTTGTCGGGCAGATACTCAAGTCCCTTTTCGAGCGAGTCAATGGCCGCCTGGTCGTCTTCGACAGCCGAATAGGCCAACGCAAGATTTTCCCACGCCATTGTCTCGTAGTGGTTGAGTTCGAGTGATTTCTGGAAAGCGGCAATCGCGTCCTCATAATTGTTGTTTTGTGCAAAAATCCGCCCAAGTTGGTGCCAAGCGGCATCGTGCTCGGGGTCGGCCTGAAGCACCTTGTCGAGCGAGTCGATAGCCAAATCGAATTCGCCGCGAGTGCTGAAAATCATCGCCTTGCCAAACCATGCGTCGGCATTGTCGCTGAACATTCCAACGATTTTGTTGAAGCAGCGTTCCGCCTCGTCGAGACGGTTAAGGTGGTAAAGGCACTCGCCAAGGTAGCACTGCGCCGACACGCTGTTGGGGTAGCCCTTCAGATAGTCCTGATAGCACTCAAGCGCTTCTTGGTAGTAGCCTGCGTTGCAGCAGGTGTTGCCCTTGTTGAACACGGCGTCGTAGAACTCGGGGTCGAGAGCAATGGCGTAGTTGTAGGCTTCAATGGCCTTGTCGAACTTGCCAATGCTGTTGTAAACAATGCCCAAATTGTACCATGCGCTTTCCGAGAACGGGTCAAGGTCAATGGCGCGGTTGTAAGCTTTAATGCTTTCGTCGAAGCGGTCGAGACACTCGTAGCAGACACCTATTTTAAATAGGAAATCGATATTCTCGGGGAACTCTTTGGCGGCCACCTTGTAGATTGAGAGCGCGGGCTTGTAGAACTGTCCGCCTTCGAGCATCTCGCCAATGCTCATGAAAATGTCCTCGCGCTCTTCGGGCTCAACATCGACGCTCAACTCGAGCGCTTTCTGGAAACTCTCGATAAACAAATCCTCGCTCTTGCCCATCTGCAGCAGCGCCGACGCCTTGGTCAGATAATACTCGTAGTGGTCGGACAGCAGCGGCTCAAGCGGCAGAATGGTCTTTATGGCGGCCTTCACCTTGCCTTGGTGCACCTGAATCTGCGCCTGTTTGAGCAGCAGTTCGGGGTCGTTGCCATGCACTTTGAGCGCGGTCTCGCAGGCCTCAACGGCTTTGTTCTGCATATCGCGCTGCATGTAGTAATCGACAATCATCAGATACTCATCAACGTCGAAATACTGCGGCACGCCTGTCTTTTTCATAGTCTCGTACCGACGCACGTTCGACGCCATTTCCTTATCCTCATATAAATCGCCTGATTCTCGCATAGCATAGAATTTTATGCAACTAAATTACCACTAAATATTTTACGGCACCAAACTGAATTTTGCCACAATTAACACTTTAATAACAAGTTATTTTTAAGATTGACAGCAATTTGCAAAAAGTACCCCGACAAATGCCCGAAAAACAAAAAATGCGAATGAGCCCCCTTGACGGAAGCCCGTTCGCAGTCGCATTTTTTGCTGTTGGCAAATCTTGATGTAAATCCTAAATAGTATTATTTTATTGCATATCCACGTGTATGGAAAATATCATCTCCATTGTACAATATTGTGCATAAGGCCTTTAGCTGTCCGCTTATTATGTATTCACTATAAACGGTATCAATGGTTGTATCATTTAGTTTGAGATAGTTTGTTGCGCAACATATCGTGTCATTAAACTCAGGTCTGATTTTTTTTGAATCGCAGTATGCCCAAAATTCTATACACCATTTAGTGTTATCTTCCAATGTATAATACCTAATGTC
>CAMHPA010000061.1 GCA_946186925.1 uncultured Bacteroidota bacterium
TTGAGTCAATCGTAGAGAACACTAAGATTGGATACAAGGATGGAAAAGTATCGTTCATTAACTAAAATATTTTACAAAGATGCCACTGCTGCTATTTTAGTATATGATATAACAAGAAAAGAATCTTATGAAGAAATCCAAAAGTATTGGTATAATCAAATAAAAGATCACGCACCAAAAAATATCAGTAAGTAAAACTAATTTTAATTATCTTTTTATATTGTTTAGTTATTGCAATATAGCGCAAAGCATATTTTATCAAGCGAAAAAAGGGAGAAGCGACCTTGGAGAAAAAACCCTCGAAAAAATATTTAGCAAATACAAAGACCTGAACCGCGTATGGATTCTCACGGGAGAAGGCAGCATGATAACACCAGAACAAAAACAGGAACCAGAAAACGAACAGAAGGTCACGGCAAAAAACGTCTCAGGGGACGTTAACAACACAAACACAAACACAAACTACCACAACTATTACAACAACAGCAACTGCAAAAACGAAGAAACCGAAGTCAAATTCTTCGAAATACTGCACGAACAACTGAAGGAAAAAGACAAGCAAATAGCGGAAAAAGACAAGCAACTGGCGGAAAAGGACTGGCAGATACGGCAGATAATAACAATGAACACAAAATGAAAATCCGCGCATCTCACGGCAAAGGACTAAATCAACTGGCCATAACCTCCTGCCCGACACGCCGCTGCTGGGCAATCCCGCGCATAACATCCCTTCCTAAAGTGAACTGCATCTCCTCGGTCAAATCAAGTTTCGCAAGCTCGTCAATAACATCTCCGTCTTTGAGGAACCACGCCGCTTTTTGCAGTATGGCGCGGACTCGTACTGTGAGATTGAGTTTGACGGCGCGGATAAAACCTTCACGGGTCATATCCTGCGGATAAAGCACAATCTGGTCGGGCTTTCGGTACAGCCCCACCCCCATCTGCGAGTATTTGCCTTCAGAGTTCATATTCATCAGCGTGAAGTCGGTCTGCACAATTTCCTCATAGCGGCGGTCGCGTACAAGAAGGCGTATATAGTCCTTCTCTCTGGCTCTTGCAAGCATGTCCTCCTTGTCAATGGTGGCTAGCAACAGCAGTCCGTCAGCGGTGATTTTCTTCGCCGTGGGAATATAGACATTGTTCCACTCGCCTTTCCTGCGCACGCACAGAGGCAGACTGCGGCTGTCGGACATTATGCGTTTCATTATGCTTGACTGCATGAATATCTCGTAGCGGCCGCGAATGTCCTTGCTGTCACGCATTTCGCCAACCAATATCTCTATGTTGTTATCAGAAGCCATTGCAAAAAATCATTTGTCAAAATTAATAATTTTATTAATAATATTAATAAAAACAGAAATATTTACGGCCTCTTATAATGTTGTCCGCTGTTCTTTTGAACAATTGTTTCGGATTTGTTACGCTCAAATTGTCTTTTAAGAACAAAAAAATAATCAAAAACCATGTTTTAACCTGGTGTTTTTTCTACAATCCAATTTTTTCAACATCTCAATTTTAAAAACAGGCTCATGAATTTCTTTTTCAGACGAACATTTTGTTGAAACAACAACTTTCAAATTAGGACAATTGACAAAAATTCTGTCAGCATCCTTAACAAACTTTAAAGGCAAGACCGCCTCCCGAAGACTCACGCAGTTTTCAAAAGCGCAATCAGAAATATAGTTTAAAGATGAAAGATCAATTTTTTCTAATGAATTGCAATTATAAAAAGTACGATAACCGACAGAGCGAACATTTTCATGAAGTTTTACAGACACAAGATTCTCACATCCGCAAAATACCAAATCCTCCAACTGTTCTACTCCTCTGGGAATACTGACTGAAGAGAGAGACTGGCATCCATTAAAACATCCGCTCTCCATAAACTGAACCGAATCAGGAATATTCACAGATTTAAGACAAATGTTATCAGAGAATGCAAACGAACCAATACAGTCAACAGAACCAGGCACAACAAAGGATTCTTCCTTCTTCGCACAAGGATAACAAACCAAGTCTAAGTGCGGTCCTTTTTTATCCATATGAAGAACATTATACAAGACATCATCTTTGACAAAAAACCTAACATTCAATGAATCAACGGCAAAATGCTCCAAACACCTGCAAGACATAAAAGCGCCATGTTCTATATAATTAACGGAAGCAGGGACAAAAAAACTTTTAATCCTATTATTCTCAGGCAAATATAATTCCGCAATACTTCTTACACCATCAGGAACAACCAAATCCGATTCATCACCGTGATAACCCGATAAAGTATGACAGTCGATAAAATCAAAATCTTTGATATTCATAACAAAAAATAGAAATTAAACTTTAAAAACTCTTTTTGCCGCCTCAATGCCCGCCCGCTCACTCTCCTTGCGGCGGAAATTGATTTTGTCACGCAGAACTAGACGGATTTTCGACTTCTGACCTTCACCGGCCTTAACAGCACAGGCACAGACCTTTGCCAAATCCTTTTGGTTGAGAACCTTCTCCCCTTTAATGCCGAAAGCCTGGCCGATAATGTTCTTTACCTTCTCGGATATGTCCTTCCAGAAACTCTTCTCCTGGTGCGTAAGTTCTTTTTTGACATCAACGGAATTAGCGAAATCACCGAAGAACATCTCCCCCAACCTCGATTTGGCATAGTCGGGACAGCGGCGCATATCGTCCTCAAGACTGCCCTCGCGTTCATTATATCGCTGTTTGACCTCGCTGACAATACGGCAGACCTCTTTGTTGTCGGCATTGGACGAAAGACGGATGGCCGTGTCCCACACGCTGCCCAAAAACTCGCTTCGTACAATATCATCAGGAATGAGAGATTTAAGCCCCTCTTTGGCACCGACCTCACGGATCCAAAGATTGACAGCCTCCTCCTTGCTGCCGATATTATCGACATTTACATAGAGCGCACCGTTGTAGCCAATGCCGCAACAATCGTCGATACTCTGCTCGACAACCTTCGGCAATGGTATGCCGTCACGCACGACAATGACGTCAATATTGCCCTCGCTGTACGAGTGTATCTCACGAATCTTGTCAATAATGGCGTTACGCTCCGCCTCGCTGCGCAAGGTTCGCTTGTCAGCAACAGCCTGAAGGCCGTCGGGAACATTGGCTCCGCCGAACACGACGTAACGAGGCTGACCACTGTCACCGCTGTAACTGAAACCTGTAATGCCAACATCGTTCAGAACCGCAGCGGCACGGTCATCACCGCCGACAGACTTGCAAACGGTGTTGTAAAGTGCATAACCTGTGGTTCCGGCAGGAATGGCCATAATCACCCCCTGGGGACGAAGCGCCGCGGAGACACGTTCTGACAACTGTCGGTCAACCTTGGCATTCCAGCGCAGGAACTTCAACTGGTCAATGTCCTTGCCGCCGCTGACATACACATCGTACTTGCGCTCTATGACACGCGGATTGCCGTACCACATCTTCACAGCCTCGACAGGACCAGAAGCGGCAACACTCTCACCTGCGGTAACCCGACGTTCGGCGGCCATACGCTCGGCCGATACATACGCTTTGGCATAATTACTAATGTCAGCACCCTGTTTCAGACTCCAGCGCAGTTCAGCCATCTGTCGGTGATCGAAGGAGGGATTGGAATAGACGGACACATCGACACCCGCCTCCATACCACGCCTGATTTGATACATCTGGTCGGCATCGTACTTTGAATCGGCGTAAAGACCGACTTCAACTCCAGACTCCAACCCCAAAACAATCTCGTCAATCTGACGGCTGTTGAAATCCTTCAGAGGAAAACGTTTGATATCAACGTTTTTCTCCAATCCTCGCCGTATGCTGCGCATTTTAAGGCTGTCGAAATCATCACGGGCGTAAAGCGACGTATCAAGTCCTGCCTGACGGCCAGCATCTATCTCTTTTTGTTGTAAATCAGTGAACATAACTATATCTTATTTTGATTCTTCTTACTTTGTTTTTCAGATTGTTTAATGACATTGGTAGATTTAAAAGACGGTTCTGATTGAATAATCCCGTTAGTAATGGAATACTCCTTTGGCTTCACAATGCCCAACTTGTCATAAAAACCTTTGCCATACAGCAAACTTTCAAAGCCATCAATAATTGAATCAGCTATCTGTATGTTAGTCATTTTGGAAGGTTCATAGACAAATTCAGTAAATTTTTCGTGATTAGTACCACGGTGTTCACCATTTTTAAAAACGACAACACTTATTCTTTCGTCAAAAAAACTGTCTTGCGCAAAACGATCACCATTGGCAAGGTGAGTAGAAAGACGAAATCTTATTTTTTTATCATTTACAAAAATCTCATTTTCAAAACTTTCAACAGCAAATTTTTCATAATAAGAATTAGAAGAATCAGAACGAATTAAACCAAAATTTTTTCCTAATTTTCTAACTATTGAATTAGCATCATCTTTATCAGAAATATAAGCAAAAACACCAACTCTTTTAATAATTTTAATTTTTAAAAGAGCATTGATTGTGTTTTTTTGTAAATTTGCAATTGAATCAGGCTGCGTTAATGAAGTTGTACCTGCGACCGCACCCGACCTATCACTATTGGGCGATTTTTTTTTCTCTGAATAAAAATTATCAGAATCAGTCATATTTTTGGTTTTTTGTAATTCTTCTTTTTATTATCAGTCTTTTCCGCATTTTTGAAATTCGGCTCTTTTTGTTGTGTTTTACCATGTTTTTTACACATAAAATCATCATAGAAAAGATAATCTTTCCACAAAAAAGAAATTGTCTCGTCGGCATAACGGAAAATACACGAATCTTTAACATCCTTACTATAATTCAGCATCATAGAAGCAATTTCAACATCACTTTTGCCATTTAACTCAAAACTTGAATAATATTCCTCTTTTTGCATCGGACGAGGACAAGCGGAAGTATGGGCATAAGCCTTCACCATCTGTTCTTTGACTGACAAAAAGGTTTCTTTTGGCACTATTACAGAATGTGTCGCATAGTTTTTATGCGAATATTCTTCGTTATAAGGGTGCGGATAACCAATGCAGACATAACCGCAATTGTCAATGTCAAACTGACAATTGGAACCCTGACACAAATCAGGCACAACACCCAAAGGAAAAATTTTGTTATCATACATCTCACAAGCGGTAAGTTCGGCCTTGATACAATCTTCAGTATAATATTTTTCAATAAGGTCAACAGGTTTGAATTTGTCAATATCAACATTGATTATATGACCATCAGGCTTGGTAATCAGAACATAACCATCTTCTGAACAAACTACATAATTAAATAAATCTTTGTCGCTCAAACTAATCAAGTAACCACTATTATCATAATCAATAACAACAGGCTTTTTTAAAATGGCATAATCAGAACATGGTAAATCATTCACATAAGAATAATCCTTATCAGTAGTGATTTCGTCAGGTTCAATGATTTCTCCCTTAATATGCTCACTAACAACTTCAGACTGTATTTCAGATTCACCAGACAACTCCTTTTTAATATCTGATTTAAGATATGACTTAAACAAATCATCAAAACTGTCTACCAAATCCAAATTTCTCCACTCACCTGAAAAATCCTTATATTCATGAGAATTGCCATCAAACTCATAAACACGCTTGCCAGTGACAGAAACAAGACAGCCCACCGCACCGTCAAAACCTTGTTCTATATATGGAGCATTCTGTATTTTGCCAGCATATTCAGGATATAATTTTTGAAGTTCATCAACTGTAATGCCTTGTGGTTTAGTCCAACGCTCGTGTGTAACATTATAAACACCCATACGACTGTATATATCGTCAATCATGGCATTTTCAACATCAACTCTATCCCAAAAGCCTTTTTGTTCCTGAATGGCAGAAAGGTCAAGCACAGAATTGACAGAAAAATAATGCTTACAGTTACAAACTTCATCAAAAATATAATTCTGATTATTATTAACTGCCGAACTGATAAATGCCGCCAACTCTGTAGGATATAATTTATCTGCAAAATTTTTGCCCAATCTCACAAAATCCTGAAAACGAATACAATGTGCATTATCAAGTTTGATAACATCATTAGCACCGCCATTTAAAGGCAGATTATTGGGTTCATAAATGTTTATGCGACTTTTCATAACTAAATCATTTTAAATTCTTTACAAGCAAATTCCGAAACAATATGTTTGTATTTAAAAAACTTACACGACACAAGAGTAGGACGACCATAGACATCGAGATTCTCAAATTTTGTGTCGAATGTTGCGTGGCCGCACTCTCCACAACGGTGAACAGGTGTATAGACCATATCAACTTTTTTTCGAGCCATAATCACACAGAAATTTTATGTTTGGACTTATTTTGTTGTTTTTCAACGGATTGTTGGGTGAATGAAGGTTTATTCAAATTCTGCTTTACATTATTGCTGTTATTTTGAATATAGCATTCACGGAATTTATCAAGCTGACTGCCACTTAAACCTTCATTTTTCAATTCATAACAGTAACGTTGATATTCCTGTGTACAAAAATCGGCAACCCCCAAATCAAAGGTTGAAGTCGAGTTAATGAACAGCTTTTTTTCATCATCATCCTTTTTGTGAAAAGAAGGTGAGGCGAATGTTTTATTTGCTTCAGCATCTTTGAAATAGAAGAGATTGTAACGCCAGGATTTTTGCTCGTCTTTGGCCCACTTCATAAAAATGGTTGTATTGTCATAAACAACACTTTTTATATAATTTATAGTGCGTTCAGAAGGCACACTGTCGCACAGCATATTGGTATTGATCGTTATTTTGGCACGCACATAAATATCATCATCAGGATAAACACCCGACTTGTTGTAATAGACATAAAATGGCGAACGGTATTCGGGAAGAGATTTCCCTTCGGGCACAAATTTCTTTTTCACACACATCTGGAAAAAACTCTTGTGAGGAATATTGAACAACTTGTTTTCATCAAAAACAATCTTGTACAATCCATCATCAAGTTCAAAAACATTACCGACAATAACACGGTCATTATTCGAACTCTGGCTTGAATTGTGTTTTTCCAATTGTGACTGGTCATCAACAAAACAGGCTTCTACAAATTCATTATTATTCGATTTACGAGTGCCGTCAAGACTTTGACGGATATATTTCATCTCCTCACAAGACAATTTGGGATTGGCATAGGAAGAAACATCCAAACCCTTTTTCAAACCTTCAGACAACTCGGCAAGCTGATTACCACCAAATTGGTTAATATAAGGCTTGAAATCAAAACCATATTTGACGGCATCGGTAAGAAAACGAACCTGGCCAAAAGTCAATTTGAAATATTTGAAATAGTCAAAATTCCGCATCCGCTCCAATTTGCCTTTGTCCGTATCAGGAATGTCGTGAAGACACTCACCGACAGATTCAAACAAAAATTTCCATCTTAAAGGGTCAACTGATTTATGCCAACTTTTATCTGTAATAAAATCAACAGTTTTGACAAAATTTTCTTTACCATAAACAGACACAAGATTACGAAAGATATCAAGATATTTTTCTTTTTCCTTGTCATCATATTTATCCAAATCTATCTGTTTTTCAAACAGTTTGGAATTGATAAAATCATCTAATCCTTTTTTCATAATTAAATTCTGATTTTTTTACAACAGATTGATTTTTAACAGTTTCTTTTTGCCGTTTTTCCACTGACAACAAAATATTACCCATTTCTTTTGCAGAAAGAGCCGGATTACAGATTTTTGATACATCAAGACCTTTCTCAAGTCCGTATTTAATATTGCTCATTTGAGCCTCATTGTATTCAGGTTTAGCATACAGACTGACATCAAGTCCCTGTTTCAAACCATTGTAAATCACAAGCATCTGAAAACAGTCAAATTTTTTGTCGGCATAAAGAGAAATATCAAGATTGCCTTCCTGTCCCCAAAGAATTACATCAAGCTGCCTATCCGAAAAACCCTGTCTGATATATGGAATCATATCTATTCCAGATACGTGACCACGGCACAGAATATCAATCTGCCGATAGTCGAATTCAGGCTTTGCAAAAGCGTCAAAATTCAAATCCTGACGTTCTGGGTGCTGGAACATATAAATTACCCATTCGCGCAATGAGACAATCTGATTAAAGTCAAGTGTTTTTTTCCAACCTTTCTCAGCAATATAGCCGTTTACAGCCTTTTCAAGCTCACGCTTGGAAATTTGTTTGGGCTCTTGTGCGGATTTATCATTATCAGACGAATTCATACATAAACAAAAAAAAGATAAACATCAATCGGGAAACATCAAATCGAGATAGTAAGCGATAATCGGGTCTTCAACTATAAGATTGATTTCCTTACTGCTATAAACATCACTCATATCAGACTTTCATACCTTTTTTTTGCCGTTTTTCTTGCTTGTTGCGCTGAATATGAGCCTCGCTAATCTGCTGTTTCTGATTTTCAGTAACAACAAGATTTAGCTTGGTTTTGCCCCGCATTTCAAGACCGACCTTGCAACTTTCGACAATGACTTTTGTAAGAGTCTTTTCGGACATTGCCTGCGACACATCAACCCTAAAACGCCGGCCGATAAGTTTTTTTACAGCATTTTTAAGTTTTACCCACAGACCTTTTTCCTGTTTGTTGAGCTGGTCTTTCACCTGTGCGGTCTGTGCAAACGCTTTTATGAACTCAAGACCCTTCTCCTCCTGCGAATAGTCAGGATGTTGCTTGTTAATATTGCTGACAAGATTTTTGACTGTCGGCAAATTATTGTTTTGGGCCCAATTGTTCTGCGCTGTCTCCCATACAGTATTTAAGAATTCACCAGCAATGTCTTTCCCGACAAGCTCCTCAAAGCCCATCTTGACACCAACCTCTTTAAGATAAATTCCCGCAATGTCGGGTTCGTTGCAGCGTGGGACACAAATCCACAACTCATTGTCACAAGCTATCGATATGACTGGAGCATTATTTCTGCGCTCAAGGTCAAGAAACTCATTCATCTTGACGTTATCGGACGTGACAAGATTGACACACATATCAGACATACCGAATTCGTGGGCAAAATTCATTGCGGCTTCAATCACCTGTGTCTTGTCACGCTGAAGGAAATAATCTGGCGTCAAAACATCAAGACTGTTTTTGAAATTTGAAGTAAGCCTCGGCATCGGCATTGTATATGCTTTGCTGTCAAGAGAATACTCAATGCCCATAACACCTGCCTTGTCAAGTATTTCGCAAGTCTTTGTGTCACTTTTAGTAAGATTTCTAACGGTATTGTAAAGAGAACAGCCGTCTTCACATCTTTCAAGATTTTTACTCAAATAACCCTTTCTGTCGAGTTCATTTTTAACAGAACTGATAATCTCACTGCTGACAGGTTTGCTCCATTCAACAAGATTGACGGCGGGAACGGGCTGCTGACGAGTCGAATCAAGAACAACACAGCCCAAAGAATTGATTTTACTATTGTCGGAAGGAAAAACCTCAAACATACAGGTATTCTCTCGGCTCATAATGGAATTGGCGTGAAGAACGCCTTCAGGGATAACTTTGCTGGCAAACTCTTCGTGAATCTGCTGCGGAGTCATCTGGTCAAGTTTGAAACCATCGAGATTGACGCCTGCACGAATGCAATGACGGACCTCAAGCATTTTGTCGGCAGGAAGTAAAGGATTAAGCATATAATTCAAAATCTGCTCATTGCTTATTCCGTCCTGAATAGCGAACTGTAAATTATTTGCCTGCTTTCCGTCAAGAAGAATATGGTTGTCACGACAATATTTCAGAACTGTTGTGTCAAAACCCTCGTTACTCAAAAGATTAATTTTTGTCTGAAGATTCGACGCACGGTCTTTCGTAACGGTGTACTGACCTCCGTTAGCGGCATTTGCCTGAATATTATTTGTAACTGGCATAAAACTAAAATTTAATAATTAAACATAGTGCCCGCGCAAGAATCGAACTTGCCATACTAGTACGTTCCAAAACGGGCAAAAGGCAGAGGAAGAGTGTTCCCCCGCCAATAAATCACAAACCAGGAGCGGTTTTTTTGCCTTTCTTTTGCTCGGCTTTCTGTTCAGTTTTGTTTTGATTGTTTTGAGCAAACTTTTCTTGCAATTCTTTTTTGGTTTCTTTCATAGCATCAGCAAGATTGGAGCCAATAGAATTGTAAGGTACATTTGCCTTCTTAAAGGCAGCAGTAACGGTCGGGTTCTCACGCTCGTTGATGGTGAGATCTTTGGCAATTTGAGCAAGTTGCGGACCGTATTTTTCAGCAAGCAATTCCACTGTATGACGGCACTGCGAATCAAGAAGATTCTGAACATTCTCGACAGTAATATCCTTATACTGGACATTGAAATTGAAGGAATTCTGTGTTTTGCCTGAACCAACAGACACAACATTGTCCTTGAAATATTGCTCATATTCCTCTTGAGAAACGTTTCCATCAGCAACATCCTGCTTGGTCGGACGATTTTTTGCAAGTTCACGATCCTTCACAAAAGTAACCTGAAACATTTGATCAAACTTGATATTTGAAAGAGGACGAGGTTGAATATTCAAATTGATATATTCTTTCTCGCCGTTCTTAGTATCAACTTTTTTGGTGAACCCTGCTCTTGAAAGTTCATCAATCTTATTGATGTCAAGGCGGATAGAATACTCAACAAACTGACCAGAAGTTTTAACTCTATCCGGATCTGTTTCCATATAGACAACCAAATCATTGCCTCTTTCCGAAAGATCCTTGTTCCAGTCAATTTTGACATTGTCATATTTACCAGTCTCTTCATTCCAATCCTGGCGTTTACGAACAAACAAGTTCACATTTTTTGCGTCTTTGTTAACGGTTTGTAAAGAATCAGCAATTTTCTTGAATTCGTCAACACTCAACGAAATTCCAGCATAGCCGCCCAACGGGTGTTTCATATTGTCAGTGCCCGTTCTGGTTTGTGTAAAACCGTTTCCAACAAAGATTTTTGTTGTGTTTTTCTCTGACTGTGCACCAGTCTCATCTTGTGGCTCAAAAGTCTGGCCACCCTGATTGTTCAATTCATCACTCATTGTAATAAAATTTAAATTAATAATTAAGTAATTACGGTATAAAACCGTTTATTTATGATACTTTCACTTTGTTCTGTTTGCGGACAGTCTTCTGTGTCGAAATCTTGTTTCGCTGACTGTTCTTTTCAGCCTGGAGACTGTTAAGTTTCTGCTCACCTTGGCCCAATGCGCGAAACTCCTTGTCGTGCAGTTCCTCAAGGCGGCCCAAATCCATATGCAAACGAGCCTCGGCCTCGGCGGAGTTTTCAGTAATTGTTTCATTAGCGAGCCATGCAACCTCTTTTTCGGCTTCGGCAACACGTCTGTCAACATCGGCCGTATCGGCAGTAGAAACTGTGGTAATATTTTCTGTTACAGACGTTTCTGCGCTTTCGCCCACTGATTTCTCCTTATTGAGTTTTTCGGCATTTTTCTTTTCCTCACGAATCTGCTGCTCAACACTCTCATTCAATGAGTGAAGAGCGTTGATATTCTGATTCTCCTTGATAGAGTTATAAGGAATATCAACAGTGGCAATGACGCGGTTGAGTTCATGGTCGATTGTATAAGAAAACATAAGATTCGCCAAAGCCTCGCCCGCCTTGAAACCGTTAACAAGCCCGTCAACGGGATTCTGCGACTGAACGGCACTTACAAGACCATTGGAAAGTCTCTCCCAATCTTCAGGGCTAATACCTTCAGGTTTTGTAAGGCTCTGCTGGCGGTCAAGTTTCTTGACTTGAAGATTACCAGTATTGGCATCATAACCAATCTGAAGTTTGTAATCCTTCATCACACCATTATCATCTACACCGTGCATCAAAGCGCTGCGCTCGCCACGCAACAATGCGGGCAACTGCGATTTAATGTCAGAAAAACCCAAATCGTGTGACGGAATTTTCATATACTGATTCTCATTGATACGAATCTTGCGTATCGTACGCTCGTCAACCTGAAGACCCGCCTCGTTCATAACGGCTAATGCCTTTACAATGTCATTGTCAACGGGAACACGCTGAAGATTGAAGTTTTCGGGCCTATAAAGGTCTTTTGACAAAAGTTCAAGGAACTTTTGACCAGAAAGACTTTCATGGCTCTGATAGGCGTTTTTCAATCTCTCGACACATACAGCAGAAAGACCTAACTTCTCCCCTTTTTCAGCCATAATGCGAATCTGGTCGGGATGAACCTCGTCATTCATCTTAATCTGACGGTTCTTACCAGGATTGAGTTTATCTTTTACCTTTTCGGCAACTTCGGCATCAGTTTTTACCAGCATATCGCTGGCATCCCAAAAATTGAACTTCTCCTCATTTGTAAGAACAGCCTTTGGGCAATACTTGGCGACACACTTGCTGGCGTTCTCCCAATCGAACTTTTCCGAATACTTGTCGATAAGTTTAGGGTGGACAATGGCTAACATACGCGACTGAGCGTAAGATAATTTTTCGGCACTTTCGATCTCCTTCAGGAAAATGGCGTCCTCTTCAGGCGAAAGGCCGCGCTTACCGTCAGGTTCAATTTTTGAGGTGATTGATTCGCTGCGCTCAATATCAATCTTGTCGTGTGTGAAACCGCTGAATTTTATTGTCTTTTCCTTGTCTGTTATGATTTGAAGCTCTTCTGCGGCCTCATAGCTGATATGCTTGATATGTGAGAAATCAACTATGATTTCATCAACCTCTGTCTCGTTCTCCTTAATTCCGATTATAATCTTGTTAAGGTTCTGGATGCTCTCTCGGGAATCAATAGAATCCTCGCCACCCATAAAGGCGTTCAAATCAACAATCTTAGTTGAAAAGTCAGTAGTAACAGAAGTATGAACATCACTTTCAGCGATATCATGTACGGCACTTTCATTAGCACCTGTCTCACTGTTATATGAGAAATTTCTGAATTCAACATTTCTTTCTTTGCACAACTCGTAAATATTGTCCAAAACTTCAGCAGAAACATTAGTTACCCCCGACATGTCAAGAGTAACCTTGTTCGCTTTCATAAGATCATTCAGCTTCTGTACTTTTTCGGAATCATAAGCGGTGCTGCCGCCGAAAAACTCCTTCATGCTGACAACACGGTGCACAACACTTCTGACAGCATCCTTGCCGACATTGTACGCGGCCTTGTCGATATGCTCAGCAACATTCTCAATTTCATTAACTTCAGCATCCATTTCCATAACTAAAAATTTTAATTGTTTTTCAATTATTTATTTTGTTGTTTTTGATAATTGCATTAATCTTTTCAACAAAGAAAAACAATAAAACTGTTAATAAAAAATATAATTGCTGATTTTCTGAAAATTATGAATATTATTAATATTTTGACGGTTATTGTTAAATAGAAACCGCTTTTTAGTAATGGAAGGGAAACGCAAAACAAAAACAGCCAGATTGCTTAAACCTGGCTGCCCTCAAAACCTAACAACAAAATAAAAATAAAGAAAAGGTCACCTATCTTTTTGAAATGTTCACCGCCAAATCAAAATTTCTGAACAAAACATCTTTGAGTTTACCGCTACTATCATACTGCCGTCTCTCGGTCCATCGGCCAGCGGTGTCGTACACGTATGAATAGCCCCACGCCGTTGAATCGCTACCAACAACACGCTGCACAAGGCTTCCGTCCTCACCTATGTCAAACTCGTGCCGGGGCATAACAAGAAGGCATTTCTCGCGATCGCCCATATTATTATAAGTGTAACTCTTTATGCTTGTGAGTTGCCCGCTGATAAAAAGAGAATCAGTGACAATTCGTCCTTGTCCGTCACGGACAAAGGTCTCACGGCGCCGCTCACTGTGCATATCGCCGATACCGACTAACTCGACAACCTGGCTGATACGACCGCGATAGAAAAATTTCAGTCTGACATCGCGAACCCCCGCACGGTCCCGACTGACGCCGTCTTCCGTCTCGCAGAACAGACCATCGGCTATGAACTGGCGGCTGACGGCATAAGCGACAGTGTCGCCAATAGAAACTCGAACAACGGCCTTCAGCAGGCCTTCCGACGTGTATGCGTGCCGCTCCTCGCCTATGCAACCGCCGTGGAAATCGTACCGACGCTCTCTGATAACGCTGCCAGCACCGTTGCGAACAATCTCTCGCATCAAAACAGCGCTGTCAGACACATAAAGATACTCCCTTGACAGACGGCCGCTGCCGTCATATTCAAGGCAATTAAGCCGCTCTCCGTCGGCGTCGCAGGTCGTGACACTGCGGACACCGACAAACATCTCATCATCAACAGCATAATAAAAGCCGCTGTCGGCCGCAGCGACATCTTCTTTTGTAACTTGTTTCGTGTTTCGTCCTTCGCGCTTGCAGCCAAAAATCATTATTATCGAAACAAGTAACACGGCAAAAAAAATCCCATTAAAAGTTAAATGTCTATAACACATATAAATATTACAATTAACAAAATTCAAAATTATTTACAATATTAATATTTTTATTTATTTTCGCACAAACAATTAATATTATTAATAAATAAACGACAAAAAATGGAAAATTTATTTGAATGCAAAGTAAAGTATCAGAAAACCAACGAAAACGGCAAGCAAGTGAATGTCAAAGAGACATATCTGCAAAGAGCTGAAAATTTCGCAGACGCGGAAAACAGAATAACAGAAGAGTTGAAAAACTACACGCAAATGCAACAACTCACAGTCGTGTCAATCAAAACCGCAAAATTCACCGAAATAATGCGCGACGAAGAAGACGGCAAATGGTACAAGTGCAAAGCGGAATTCATCTCATTTAACGAAGACACAGGAAAAGAAAAGAAATCAAACTCGACAATTCTAGTTGAAGCCGAAAACGCAGACAAGGCATACAAAAAACTTGAAAAGGAGCTTAAAAACAGTGTCACGGATTTCGCTATAAAAAAAATAGAGGAAACAGCAATAACAGAACTTTATGAATAAAAAAACCAAACACTCTAGCCTCATAATATACGAACTTAACGACAAATGCACATATATGAGAGAACCACCTCCAGGACATTGGAAAAGAATGAGAGAAAAACTCCGTAAAATACATCCGAAATGGTTTATTCCAAAAGAACTTCATTGTCCGATAAATACATTTAAAAAAACATCTAACAAAAGCATCTATACCGAAATCTCAAAAAACTGAACCCATATGGCAACAGACAAAAAATGCCCGAAATGCAGAAGCACAAACTTCCAAATAGTTGACTACGAAATGGTGGCAAACATATATGAGGTTGATAACGGATATGTAACGGCCGAAGGCCAAGACGACGACGGTTCGCATATCAAGACAAGCTGCGTCTGCCGAAAATGCGGCCATATCTGGCATCCGAAAAATTTTGAATTCACAATTGACGAATAAAAACTAACAAAAAAAATATGAAAGTAGTAATTGCAGAAAAGCCATCAGTGGCTAAAGACATCGCCAAAGTGCTTGGCGCGACAGAAAAGAAAGACGGATACACCGAAGGCTCAGGCTGGCAGGTGACCTGGGCGTTCGGACATCTAGCCGGACTGGTAAACGCCGAAGCGTATG
Source organism: uncultured Bacteroidota bacterium (assembly GCA_946186925.1). Classification (GTDB taxonomy): domain Bacteria; phylum Bacteroidota; class Bacteroidia; order Bacteroidales; family SZUA-534; genus RUG13583. The sequence goes on from CAMHPA010000061.1 coordinate 15,545, forward strand.
ACGAGAAATACGCAAAATGGAACATCGACGATCTGCCCATTCTTCCTGAAAAGTTCAAATACGAACTGAAAGGCGACCCCTCGGCCAAAAAACAGTACAAAACAATAAAAGACCTGTTCCACGCCGCCGACGAGATAGTGGTGGCCACCGACGCAGGCCGCGAGGGAGAGGCCATCTTCCGCTACATATACAACCTGACTGGCTGCAGCAAACCATTCAAGCGGCTGTGGATATCTTCGCTGACCGAAAGCGCCATACGCGAAGGCTTCGCGAACCTGAAACCAGGCACGGACTACGACAATCTATACCGCTCGGCCAAATGCCGCAACGAAGCGGACTGGCTTGTAGGCATAAACGCGACGCGGTCGCTGACACTATCGACACACTCAAAAAAACCGCTCTCGATAGGCCGCGTGCAGACACCGACACTGGCACTGATAGCCGCGCGCTACATCGAGAACACAAACTTCCAGCCAAAACCTTACTACGTGCCAGCCATAACGCTTGAATACAACAAAACGCTCTTCCCTGCCAAAATCACAGGGAACCCGCAATCAGAAACGGCGGAAGAGATACAAAAACTGATTGATAAAATTCCTGCAACAGTCAAAACGCTTAAAAAAGAACAAAAAGAAGTAACAGAGCGGCCACCTCTGCCATACGACCTGACAAGCCTTCAGGCAGACGCAAACCGACGTTACAAGTTCAAGGCACAGAAAACGCTTGACCTAATGCAAGGATTGTACGAAAAGCACAAACTGCTGACATATCCGCGCACTGCAAGCAGGTACCTGGCCAACGATATGACTGAACCGATACAAAGCAAACTACGCAATCTTGAAAACCTGCCCTACACAAACATCAAGGACGCACTGACAATACTTGACAGCTCAATCAACAAACACTGTTTCGACGATACCAAACTCACCGACCACCACGCCATAATACCAACATTCGAGAATCTCGACAAACTGCCCGAACTGACAGCGGACGAACGCAAGATATTCGACATGGTGACAACACAACTGCTAATGTCTCTCCTTCCCTGCTGTACCAAAAAAAGGACAACATACACTTTCAGCGACAATCTGTACTCAACAGGAAGCACGATAGTAAAACACGGTTGGAGAATGATGGAACAACAAACAATAAAAGAAGATGACACGGACGAAGAAACTGAACCAACATTGCCAGACATTCCTGAAGGCGCGGACTGCAATGTCACAGAAAAGAAAACGCTTGAGAAAATGACAAAAAAACCGCCGCTGCTTTCAGAAGCGACACTACTTAAAATGATGGAATCCGCCGGACAACTCATCGACGATGATGACCTGAAGAAAGCCATCAAAGACTGCGGGATTGGCACTCCAGCAACACGCGCGGCAATCATCGAGACGCTCTACAAACGGGAATACATAAAAGAAGAGAAAAACAAACTCTATCCGACAGAACTCGGACTAGAACTGTACAACCTCGTGAAAGAAATGCCAATATCCTCACCGAAAATGACAGGCGACTGGGAATACAAACTGAACAAAATGGCTGACGGCGAATACGAAAGCGAAACATTCATATCCGACATTTACAATTACACAAGACAAATTGTAAAAGAAATGAACGAACTGGGCGCAAAGTTCAGCCGTCCGGCATCCGAAGCCTTCGGCATATGCCCCGCCTGCGGCAAGCCCCTCTATTCAGGAGAGAAATCTGTTTATTGTTCCGACTGGAAAAACGGCTGCCAATTCAAAATATGGAAAACCGTAGCACAAAAAAAACTGACGGACACCCACATAAAACAACTGCTAGAAAAAGGGAAGACAGCCGAGATAAAAGGATTCACATCATCAAAAGGAACCAGTTTCGACGCAATGCTGAAACTGACAGACAAGACAACCGGCAAAGTGGAGTTTGAATTCGCACAGAAAAAAAACACGAAAGCGGGAGGAAAAACCGACAGAAAAAAGTTCGGATAACAAAGAAAGCCGCCTTTAGGCGGCTTTAATTTTGTCAGCCAAGCTCTTCTATTTCAAATCAGAAAACAAATCGCGCCATTTGGCTAACTTGTTTTCCAAAAAAGCATTGCGCTGCCGCAAACGCACCAATTCCTGCCGCATATCATCCTCAGAAGTGGAAGAATCTGCCGCCAACCGCTGTTTCAGAACTGTGTTCTCGCTCTGCAAGGCAAGAATCCTGTCAAGCAGAACACCAGCAAAATCCGCACCACTCACACTTGCGGACTCTGCCGGACAGACAGCCATTTGGCCCGCCACAGAAGAACCCGACTGTTCCCGGGAACCACCTTTCCCTTCCACACAAGAGCTTTCTGAATCAGAACTTGCATCGAAAGAAACATCACCTGACTGAACGCCGCCATCGTTTTCTTTTTCCCCCGTTTTATTGTCAGCAACACCCATCTGAGAAGGCTCATAACAAACTGGATTATCAAGGCCAAATTTTCCAATAAGCAAATCAATATACTTATCATTTATAGGAGAATCCGGCTTATTAAGCATATATGAAAGACGTGAGGGAAAAATGTCAAAAATCTCACACAAGTCCTTATATGACAACCCTTTTTTTTGTTTTAAAAAATTGATTTTTG
>CAMHPA010000062.1 GCA_946186925.1 uncultured Bacteroidota bacterium
AAGTTCTGTTGAAAAAGATGATTTTAGTCCATGATGCGGACAAACCAAAAAGTCCACACCTTGAGACAGTGCTTTCCTTAATTGTCTATCATGTGCTTTTTTTGTCAATTCACCTGTATCTAACAATCGTTGCATTCCTATTTTTTGCAAATCACCAGGTAGAAAAACTGAATACTTACCAAAATTCAGATATGTTGCGATACTGATATTGTTTGTATAACTTTCATCTGTTAGTTCTACAGTTTGTTCAACATAACCTGGATATAAATATGAAATGATCATATGTTCCGAATCCACAACTTTAAGTGGCAAATTACGTGGAATAATATTCTGTTTAAGATATTGAACATCAGAATCATCGGGTGTATCAATTGCGCTCCAATTAACATTCTGCAGAGCCGATTTTGGTATTGTTTTGTCATTAGGACATGTGATAAGATATGGATTGAAATGCTTGCAAAAATCTTGGATATCTGATAAATGATCTTTATGTGGATGTGACACTATCAGTTGACTTATCCTATACTTGTCTCCAGATTTACGAAAGTTGCGTCTACGGAATAATGGAAGCATGAAATCGTTTACTGGCGAGAAACCATTTCCTTTCCCAATATCAATTACAACTTGAGTGCCTTTATGCTCAGCATAAGTACAAAGTGCTCCACCTACGTTAAACACAACAAATTTCATAATGATTAACTATTCCTATATATATCTATTCCTTTAATCACAAGAATCTTCTCCACATCCACTTTGACAAACTCCTTAATCCGCTTGGCTTCTTGTATTAGTTTATCCTTGTATTCGTCGCTTATTTCTAACGATTTACGAATAGAGACACAAATATCAGAATAACAAAATTCGACCGCTTTGTCAATAATCTTCCTGTGAACCTTTCCTTGCGCCAACTCCTGGTCAAACGCATCTTTATATTTCTTCAGCACCACAGACTTAAACAAGTCAACAATTATCTTTGTTGCTTGCTCCGTTGCTTGTTCTGCCACGGTATCCAACGCCAACAAAACGCTTTCTTCAAGTATCTCTTGTTTTGTCATTATTGTAAAATATTTATTTCAAGATGATTTGTCAAACTGTTGCATTAATATAACAACCTCAGAAATCTTCTTTCTCATTATTCTTCAAGCACGAAATTCCCACAATGATTAATGCCATTCCCGTTAGCACACCTGAAATCGTATGCTTCAATCGCTCATCTTTAATAGTTTGAACCATTTTGTCGGTTGCATATTCTGGTTTCATTTCAATTCTTTCCAACAGATTATTGCAATACAATGCTCTAAAAAAATCATATCCCATAGATAATGTATGCAATGCAACGTGTGCCCAAGGGTAATCTTGATTCGAAACCTTTGCAGACTTTGCCCAATTTGTATTTACATTCATCATAACAATTCACTTTTTAATTTCTGATTTTAAACTGACACAAATTTCATCAGTTTATTTATGCCGTGCAAGGAAAAAGCACTGCCATTTTTGTGCAGTAAATTATGTTTGAAAATGTGAGAGTTATGTACAAGTTTGAAATGTATTTTGAACGCACTATTCCTCGTGCATATTCTGTGCGTGGCAAGCGTCAACTATGGTAACCGTGCTACCGTCGAAAGTATAGGCGAAATACCATTTGTCGGTGTTGGCCATGTAATAGCCGTTCCAACGGGTTATGGTTGGATTTCGGCGTAAAAGAGTTTGTTCAATTTGGTAAATGGAAAAGACTGCATCATGGACATTTCGTTTCAAATCGGCTTTATCATAAGTGTGGCGGTACTTCTTTGCCACATTCTGATAAAAAGAGAAAATTTTTTGTGCCGCACGTGGCTTGACGATATAATTCAGATTAGCCATTGGCGTAGATTGAATCTATCTCTTCCGAAATCACTCCATACAAACCATCAACTGTTATGTCATGTTGCAACGCAGATTTGCGGCTTTCTGATTTCATATGAGCATCCAACACATCTTGAGCCCAACGGCGTATGGCTTCCTTACTATCAAGGTCTGGCCGAACAGCCTTGATTGCATTCTCATCTATTTCTAAAGTTAATGTACACATAGCCACTATTTTCTTGTAAAGATATGTAATTTAAATCATTATTCGCCACATTCTAACAAAACGGGGAATATATTAGTAATAACCATCTTCGCCTTCAGACTTAACGCCTTTACACAGCTTCGCCACTGTCGGGTGCAACGGGCACACGGCAGCGGTTGCTAAAACCTATAAAAGTAACCAAAAAAAGGAATGGTATGCTAAAAATGTTGCTTGGAGTTACAGGATCAGAAAATGCTGATTATCTGTCGATTTTGCGGTCCATCAGCCGGCGCATAAGATCCCAAAAGCCTTTGCGCTCAATGTGAGAGGCCTCACCAACACGCAATAGCCATTGGTACACCGCTGTATTCCGTCGTTGTTGAATCTTGACAAACGAATAAAAGCCAAATGTCATCAGAATAGCAAGCGCAATCACTATGTAGAGCTGAATATTTATGGATGCACCGCAAGCATATGACACAAACCACGCTACCACCACCATCAAATCTGCAAAAATGAGGCTGACTGTCGTGCCGACATGGGAAAATCCCATCTCAATGTACAAATGATGAAGGTGTAGCTTGTCGGGACGGAAGGGCGACATTCCGTTAATTATCCGGGCCGACATCACCCTGAGTGTGTCGAATACCGGCACAGCCAAAACTGACAGTGTGAACGGCACTAACCCAACGCCTTTCATCATCAAAACGGTGCTGGCCGGATTGGTGGTCAAAACAGTCATTACAAACAGCGCCATTATAGTGCCCAGAAGCAAAGTACCACCATCGCCAATGAACATCTTCGACTTGCTGCCGAATACGTTGTAGAGGAAAAATGGTATAAGCGCACCTTCTGCAGCCACGGCTATAATCATCATTGTTTGGTTCCCTAATTTATAGAACATTACTGCAAAAACCAGACAAGCCATTGCGCCGAAACCCGATGAGTAACCATCGACACCATCAATAAGGTTAATGGCGTTCATAATGCCCACTGCCGCAAAAACAGTAAGCGGAACGGCTAAATATCCTGGAATAGTATGAAAACCCCAAAGTCCGTAGAAATTATCTATCTTTATGTCTCCGAAGTAAATAACGAACAAAACGGCTGCAATTTCCAGAATAAAACGTATTGTCGGCGACAAATTGCGTGTATCATCGACCGTACCAACGCAGAGCATAGCCGTCATTGCCAAAACATAAACCGCCATATTGTGGCTGTTAGCTAAGAAAAACTGCCCCAAAAGCGAAACCATCAAGATACCCACGAACACTGTCACTCCACCCAAAACAGGCACCGGAACGCGCTGCAGCTTGCGGGCGTCGGGGTTGTCGACAATGCCGTGTTTGACAGCGAAATTCAGCACCCCACCGTAGATTATCCACGTTGAAACGAATGCTACAACAAACGATATGATGATGCTGGCTGCCATTAGCTAAGTTTTTTACGAAGTCTAAAAATACTCTTTTCCTCTTAATGGGCAATTTTTTTGTCAACTAAAGTCGGCCATCCACCATTTCTTTCGGCAGCACACACTTAACATCGAAAATTATATGGTTCTTTTTCAGGAACTTTTCGATGTCGAGCGTCTTGAACTCGTCGTGAGCCACGGCCAGAACGGCGGCGTCGAATTGTTGACTATCAATTTTACCAGCAATATCTATGCCATACTCGCGTTTTGCGGCGGCGGCATTTGCCCAAGGGTCGAAAATTGTGATGTTCAGATTGTACTCGCGTAGCGATTTCACAATGTCGAAAACCTTGGTGTTGCGCACATCGGGGCAGTTTTCCTTGAAGGTGAAGCCCAGAATCAGGATGTTCGAGCCCAGAACCTGAATGCCTTTCTTCAGCATCAGTTTAATCACCTGATTTGCAACATAATCGCCCATGCCGTCGTTCATTCGGCGGCCAGCCAGAATAATCTCGGGATTGTAGCCGTAGCGTTGAGCGCACTGCGCCAAATAGTACGGGTCCACACCTATGCAGTGCCCACCAACCAGTCCGGGCTTGAACGGCAGGAAGTTCCATTTGGTGGATGCGGCCTCGAGCACATCGTTGGTATCGATGCCCATCCGCGTGAAAATCTTCGACAACTCGTTGACGAAGGCGATGTTGATGTCGCGCTGCGAGTTCTCAATCACCTTTGCCGCCTCAGCCACCTTGATGGTCGGGGCCAGATGCGTTCCCGCGATGATGACCGACGAATAAACCTCGTTGATTTTCCGTCCGATTTCAGGCGTTGAGCCCGATGTCACCTTCTTGATTTTCTCGACGGTGTGCAGTTTATCGCCCGGGTTGATGCGCTCCGGCGAGTACCCGGCGAAGAAGTCAACGTTGAATTTCAGTCCCGAAACTTCTTCGATTACGGGGATGCACTCATCTTCGGTCACGCCAGGATAAACAGTTGATTCATAAACAACTATATCACCTTTCTCGATTACTCTTCCAATGGTTGTGCTGGCTCCGTAAAGCGGTGTCAGGTCGGGGTTGTTGTCCTTGTCGACAGGCGTGGGCACGGCCACAACGTAGAAGTTGCAGTCGCGAATCTGCTCAATGTCCGACGTGCAGCGGAAACCGCCCTTCAAAGCCGCCTGCAGCAGTTCGTCGCTCACCTCGAGCGTGGCATCGTGACCTTGCATCAAAGCATCAACACGCGCCTTGTTCAAATCAAACCCGACAGTCGTATATTTTGTTGAAAATAAGCGAGCAAGCGGAAGTCCGACATAGCCCAAACCGATTACACAGATTTTTGTCTCACTCATATTTTTTTCATTTCAAATTTTCCCAATAATACTTCGTTGCCTCGCGAAGACCTTTTTCAACATTGAATTTCGGGTTGTAACCCAATAATCTTTTCGCTTTTTCAACCGACGCTAACGAATGTGGTATGTCGCCCTGACGATTTGGCCCGTAAACAGGCTGAATGTCAGATATTTTGCTGTCATATTCCGACAAATATTTTTTCAAGTACCCGAATAGGGTGTTCAGCGTTGTGCGCTCACCACAAGCAGTGTTGTAAATCTGATTCACGGCTTGTGGATTGTCGGTTTGCATTGCCAACAGATTCATTTCCACCACATTGTCGATGTATGTAAAATCGCGGCTGTAGTCGCCAATGCCGTTGATGGTGGGCTGCTCGTGAGCAATCAACTTCTTGACAAACAACGGAATAACTGCAGCGTAGGCACCATTCGGGTCCTGACGGCGGCCAAACACGTTGAAGTAACGCAAGCCGATGTACTCAATGCCATAAGTCCGTGCAAAAACATCGGCATACAACTCATTGACATACTTTGTGATAGCGTATGGCGACAGCGGGCGGCCAATCACATCCTCAACCTTTGGCAAGGCGGTCGAATCGCCGTAAGTGGATGAGCTGGCGGCAAAAATGAAGCGCTTCACCTTGGCATCGCGGGCAGCGATGAGCATATTCAGAAATCCGCTGATATTCACCGCGTTGGTTGTGGCGGGGTCCTTAATTGAGCGCGGCACAGAACCCAAGGCGGCCTCGTGCAGCACATAATCGGCACCGCTGACAGCCGTCTGGCAGTCGCTCAAGTTGCGTATGTCGCCAACAATCAGGCTGAAACGGTCAGGAAAACGTTCGAGCAGTTGGTTGATGTTCTCAATGTGGCCTGTCGAGAAGTTGTCGAGGCAGACAACCTCATCGCCACGCTCAAGCAGCGCCTCGCACAAGTTCGAGCCTATAAATCCTGCTCCTCCGGTTACTAATATTTTGCTCATCTGCAATCAAAATCGGCTGCGCACAATGCGCCTAACCAACCGACAAATATAGGCATTTAGGCTCATTGTGGCACCGAAAATTGACCACCGCCCATTAGGTGTTGACAATCAAACAACTTCCCACCCAAAGGCATCAATCTACCATTGATTCCGATAGATAGTTGTCTCTCAATTTTTTAACCACCGTTTTGCCTTTCATCGTCACATTCTCTTGCAAGCGGATGTCGACAGACGATGCGCCAATTTTCACGCTGAACGTGCCTGGGGCGATGTTCCACTGGCGCTGGCCGTTGTTGCTGTAGTAGCCGAACTGCTCGGTGTGGAGTTTCACGCGTACAGTCTTTGTCTCGCCAGGGTTGAGCGATACGCGGGCGAATCCCTGCAGTTGAATTGGGCGAATGTTCTGATTATCAGCTGTTGGCGAAAGATAGATTTGTGCAATCTCGTCGGCGGCCACCCTGCCTATGTTCTTCACATCAAACGACAAATTGACGCTCGGCACACTGGTTGAGACTTCGCCGTCGATTTGCAGATTGCTATATTCAAAAGTGCTGTAGCTCAAGCCGTAACCAAACGGCCACTGAACGCGGCTATCAGGTGTAGAGGAATAATTGTAGCATATTGGCTCGTAAACTTCAGTATTGGGGTAACTAACTGATAATTTGGCTGATGGCGATACGCGGCCATAGAGAATATCGGCTACGGCGTTGCCACCCTCCTCGCCCGGATACCAAGCCTGAATAACGGCGGCACAACGTTCGGCCAAACCTGAAACCACTTGGGCACGGCCTCCGAAAATGACAAGAACAACAGGCTTACCCGTTGCAATCAACTCATTCACAAACTCTTCCTGACGGCCTGGCAGTCGCAGTCCCTGACGATTGCGGTTTTCGCCGCAGAGCATCACATTCTCGCCCACAGCCACCACAATCACATCGCTTTTGGCCGCCAATCGCAACGCCTCGGCTTTGTCGGCTTTTTCGCCCGACTCAACTTTGCGGTGCAGAATCTCATAGTCCCAAGCGCGTTTGTCGCCGCCGTTCGACAGTTGGGTTTCAATGGTGTCGGTCCAGTCGCATCCACGCGAATAACTGATTGTCACGCCGTTGGGCTTGCGCGAGGTCATTCCTTCGAGCAGCGGCACCACGTGCGGGTGGTCCAAATCGGTGGTTATCAGTTTCCAGAAATAGGTCATCGACGGGAACGCATAATCGCCGCACATTGCCCACATTGAGTTGGCGTTGGGACCCGTCAGCAAAACGTTGAGTTCCGATTTTTCGGCAGATTGTTTCGCGCCAAGCGGAAGAATGCCATTGTTTTCGAGCAGCACAACAGATTGTGTTGCAATCTGATATGAGGTTTGCCGCTCGTCGGGGGTGTCGAGTTCGATTTTGTCGGTTGAGTAGAGATACGGATTTTGGTCGAGCAGGCCAGCGTGCAGTTTGTGACGCAGAACAGCCTTAACGGCACGCTCAAAAGCCGCTGGCTCAACAAGTCCGCTGTCGATAGCCTGTTGCAGATACTGATAGTTGACACCGCGCGGAAAATCGACATCGCAACCGCCGTTGATAGCCGCAGCCGCCTTGTGTACGGCATCGGGCTGGTCGGGAATCTGGTCGATGGCGGTGTAATCGCTCACCACCATTCCGTCAAAACAGAGATAATTGCGCAGAATATCGATAAGTATCTCACTGTTAGCCACACAGTTGGTCCCGTGAACAGCGTGATAGCCTGGCATCACCACACGGCTTCCTGCAAGGCGAATCATTGCCTCGTGCGGCAGCAGAATCTCCTCCATCAACTCTTTCTCATCGGCATCACCACCGCCGCCGTAGCCCAAATAGTGCTTCGAGCAAGTGCCAACGCCCTGTTTCATGTCATCTTGCTGAAGACCGCGGGCAAAGGCCACGCCCATCGCCGCCGACAGGTAACCGTCTTCGCCATACGACTCCTCAAGCCTGTTGAACGACGGCGTGCGGCACACATCCACCATCGGCGAAAGCGACAGAACACCACCCATTTGGCGCATCACCTTGCCTGTCTGGCGCGTTTTGAGTTCGGCCAACTCGGTGTTGAACGAGCACGCCTGCCCAATCTGCTGTGGATAAATGGTTGCGCCGCGCGTGTTGACTCCCGACAGCACCTCCTCGTGGAAGAGTGCGGGAATGCCGTTTGGCGTGTTGGCCATCAGCCACTGCTGAACGGCTGCCACGCGGTTGCGTAAAACATTGGGGTCCATCGGTTTCTGGCTGGCATACTGCGAGAAATGACCGATTCCGTAGGGTATCATCTGGCGGCAGCGAGCCGTGTCGAGCAGCCCCTTCGTGTCGAAAAGCGTGTCCATATACATACTGCGCAGTTGCGCGATACGCTCCTGCTGCGGCATTCGGTTGTAGAGTTGGTCGATTAGTTGCTCGTCGGCGTTTTTGGCTGTGCAGCCTGCGAAAATGGCGGCCAGACACAAGAGTTTTAGTGGTTTCATTTGTTTTATTTTTATGTGTTTTAATGAATTACGCCAATACTATCTGATTCTCATTCGAAACAAAAATAGCGATAATTAAATGTGACGCTCATTTCGATGGAAAGAAAAATATATAAATCATATATCTTTGTGTGACAGACAGATAGACACAACTACTCAGTTTTCAAACATTCGATTTGTGACATCGTTGGCAACTTTGAAAAAAATGTGTGTTGCGAAATCTAAAACCATTGTGTAATATTGCAGTCCCAAAAAGCTGGGATTTTCGGACCCATAGCTCAGTTGGTTAGCAGCACCTGACTCATAATCAGGGGGTCGTTGGTTCAAGCCCAACTGGGTCCACAAAAGGCACTTACAGGCGTGAGTGCTTTTTTTGTTTAAATTGCGTACCGATATGCGAATCAGAGACATCGATTTGGGTGAGAAGCCTGTAGCGTTTGCGCCGATGGAAGACATCAGCGACCCGTCGTTCCGCCGCCTGTGCAAGGAACAGGGCGCCGACCTGATGTACTCTGAGTTTGTATCGGCCGACGGGCTCATCCGCGATGCCGAAAAAAGTCTGCGCAAACTCGACATTGCCGACAGCGAGCGCCCTGTGGGCATTCAAATCTACGGCAAAGACCCCGACGCGATGGTGGAAGCCGCGCTGCGTGTTGAGCAGGCGCACCCCGACCTGATTGACATCAACTTTGGCTGCCCGGTGAAGAAAATCGCGGGCAAGGGCGCCGGCGCCGGACTTCTGCAGAACATCCCACTGATGATAGAAATCACGCGCCGCGTGGCTCAAGCCGTGAAGCTGCCCGTGACGGTGAAAACGCGCCTTGGCTGGGACGAGACCGACAAGCCGATTGTGGAACTCGCCGAGCGTCTGCAAGATGTTGGCGCTGAAGCTATTACCATTCACGGCCGAACCCGGAGCCAAATGTACAAAGGCGAAGCCGACTGGACGCTCATCGGGCAGACGAAAGCCAACCCAAGGCTGCACATTCCTGTCATCGGAAATGGTGATATTGACAGCCCGCAAAAGGCCGCCGAAATGTTCAACCGCTACGGCGTTGACGGCATTATGATTGGCCGCGCCGCAATCGGCAATCCATGGATTTTCAGCCAGACAAAGCACTATCTGCAAACTGGCGAGCTGCTGCCCAATCCCACTATTCCACAGAAGGTTGAGTTGGTGAAGCGGCATCTGCAATACTCGCTCGAATGGAAGGGCGACTACGTGGGCGTTTTTGAGTTGCGCCAGCATCTGTCGAACTACTTCAAAGGCTTGCCCGACTTCAAAGACTACCGCATCCGTCTTGTCACCGAGAAAGACCCGGCGGCGATAATGCAAACGCTGGACGAGATTGCCGAAAGGTGGAAAGATTTTTGATTATGAAACGTAATGATTTAATTTTCGGACATTTAGCATCATTTGGGGCGTATGTGATTTTCGGCCTGAACACCATTGTATGCAAAGACATCGCCAATTTTCACCTTCTGTCGCCGATGGAGCTTTTCTGCATCCGTTCTGTTGGCGCGGCCGCGCTGTTCTGGCTCATATCGGCGTTTATGCCTAAAGAGAAGGTGCCTCTGCGCGACTTGGGCGGCATCTTCATCGCCTCGATGCTGGGACTTTTCCTCACGCAGATTTCGTTCCTGAAAGCCATCACCATCACCACCCCGATGGACGCCACCATTGTGGCCACAATGACGCCGATTCTGACAATGTTTGTGGCCGCCATCTTCCTGAAAGAGCCCATCACGGTGAAAAAAGTTGTGGGCGTGCTGATTAGCTTTTCGGGAGTGATGTTCTTGATTTTCAATTCGGTTTACGATGCCGGAGCTGTCAGCCAGTCAACGCCGGCGGGCATTGGGCTGATGTTTCTGAACGGCCTGTTCTTCGCACTCTATCTGGGCATTTTCCGCCCGCTCATTTCGCGGTACAATGTGGTGACGTTTATGAAATGGATGTTCACCTTCTCAATGGTCGCCGCCTTGCCGTTTGGCATATCCGATATTGTTTCAACCGATTATAGCCAATTCACGTCGAAACTTGTGCTTGACCTTGGATTCCTGGTCATTTTCGCCACATTCATCTCCTACTTCCTTATTCCTTTCGGACAGAAACGCCTGCGCCCGACACTTGTTGGAATGTACAGCTACTTGCAGCCCATCATTGCGGCCATTGTGAGCGTCTGCGTGGGAATGGACACGCTCACCGTGGGCAAGATTCTGGCCGCCGCACTGGTCTTTGTGGGCGTTGGCGTGGTTAACCAAAGCAAGGCGAAGGCGGAAAGTTAAATCACCAGCGCATTATCGCCACGGATGAGTTTGTAGAGGTCCATAGCGTAGAGGTCGGTCATTCCGGAGATGAAATCGAGCGTTGAGCGGCACTTGTCGTAGGTTGAGCAGGCCTCGGTTTTGTACTGTTCGGGAATGAGCTGCAGCAGCTTGCGCGAATAGTTCGAGTGGGGCTCCATTGTGGCCTGCAGAAACTCCTCAACCAGTGTTTTCAGCACGTTGTAGCCGGTAATCTCAACCTTCACCACCGAGCGGTTGTTGTAGATTTTCTTCACCGACATATCGCTGCTCTCCTCATATTCAGTCTCGATTTTTTCGGGCAGATTCTTCACCAGCGAGCCGCTGAAAGTGCCGTTCATAATCTCGTCGATATGTTTGAGGAAGACCTCCGATGTGCGTGTTGTCAGCTGGTTTATCGACATTGCGCGCAGAAACGCCACAAGCTCGTTCTCGTCGGTCACAACGTCCTTAACATCATCGAGCTTCTTTCTGAAAATCAGTAGGTTCTCACCATCGAAGAAGTTCGACAGGCGTTCGCGGGTCTCGTCGAGCGAGAGGATTCCCAGCCGGTGCGCGTCCTCAATATCCATAATCATATAGGCGATGTCGTCGGCCGCCTCCATCAGGTAGGCGAGGGGGCTGCGGGCATAAATCCGGCGTTGCGCGTCGGTGCAGACAAGCCCCGTTTCGGCCACAATGGCGTCAAACGCCTCGCGCTCACTTTGGAAGAATCCGTACTTGCCTTTCTTGGTGCGCTCGGTTGAGGCGAACGGGTACTTAATCATTGCCGCCATACAAGCGTAGGTGAGCGACATTCCGCCTGCCCGCCGGCCTTTGAACTGATGTGTGAGCAGACGCAGCAGATTGGCATTGCCCTCGAAATTGGTCAGGTCGGCCCATTCGGCTTCGGTCATCTCGTTTTGAAGGCTTCGGCCGCTGCCGTTCTCAAAAAAGTTCGATATGGCGCTCTCGCCCGAGTGGCCGAACGGCGGGTTGCCAAGGTCGTGAGCAAGTCCGGCCACCGACACAATGGTGCCCAGCTCGCCAAGCAGCGGACGCACCTCCGGCTTCACATCCGACTCAATACGCCGCGCCACAATATTGCCCAGCGAGCGACCGATGCTGGCCACTTCAAGACTGTGAGTCAGGCGGTTATGAACAAAAACGCTTCCCGGCAACGGGAAAACCTGAGTTTTGTTCTGCAATCGGCGGAAAGCCGAGCTGAAAATCAGGCGGTCGTAGTCGCGCTGAAAATTGGTGCGGATTATTTCGAGGTCAACCTCCTTTGAGTCAGCCTCTTTGCCGTAGCGACGTGTCGACAGAAGTTGCTCCCAGTTCATCATTTGCGTTCGAGCTCCGATTGAAGGTTCTTGCGTTCGAAAATCAGCAGCCAAATCATTCCGCAGGTGATGGCCGAGTCGGCAAAATTGAACACCGGGCGGAAGAAGATGAACTCTTCAGTGGCGTTGATGGGCGACCACGAGGGCCAATGCCCCTGAATGATAGGAAAATAGAACATATCGACCACGCGGCCCTGCAGGAAACTTGAGTATCCGTGGCCAAACGTCACAAACTCGGCAACGTTGTTCCAGCTGTGGTCGAAAATCAGGCCGTAGAGGGCGCAGTCGATGATGTTGCCCGCCGCTCCGGCCAGAATGAGCGCCACGCACACAAAGTAACCCATCGACACATCGCGCTTTGCGAGCTTGAAAAGATAGTAGCCGAGCAGGCCCACCGCCGCTATTCGGAAAATGCTGAGCAGATATTTGCCCACGCGCCCGAACAGCTCGATGCCGAACGCCATACCGTTGTTCTCGGTGAAGTGGAGGATGAACCAGTTGCCGGCAACGTGAATCTCCTCGCCAATCATCATATGGGTTTTCACCCAGATTTTCAGCGCCTGGTCAATCACTAAAACGGCGGCTATCAGCACAATGGCAAGTTTTCCTCTGCTCATAGTATTGTTTTAAAAAAGGCCACAAAAGCTGATGCTTGGTGCAAAAGCCAATGTGGCCGCAGTTTGCATCTGTTTGTAAATCTATTTCTTGTTGCTGTTGTTTTTGGCCTCAACACTCAAAGTGGCGTGCGGCACAGCGCGCAAGCGCTCTTTCGGAATCAGCTGGCCAGTCTCGCGGCAGATGCCGTAGGTCTTGTTCTCGATGCGCACCAGCGCGGCTTTCAGGTGTTGGATGAACTTCTCCTGATGTTGCGCCAAGCGGCCCGTTTCCTCGCGCGACAGCACACTTGCGCCCTCTTCAAGCACTTTGAAGGTTGGCGATGTGTCGAGAGTATCGTTGCCGTCGGAGTGAGCCAACGTTTTGCAAAGCAATTCATATTCTTCCTGAGCCTTTGCCAGTTTCTCAAGTATAAGCTGCTTAAATTCAGCCAGTTCCTCGTCAGAATATCTGACTTTCGGTTGTTCTTCGCTCATAGTGGTATTTGTTAAGGTGCAACTTAAATAATTACACAATTCATATTGGGCGCTAAAAGTAGTTTTTTGCACCGTATGCCGCTGTTGGGCGTTTTTGTTTTTAACAACATAATATTAACAAAGCTGCGTGCGGCACCGCATAAAAACAAAAAAGGCCTCAACTTCACAGCTGTGACCTTTTTTCACATTATGAAAAACTATTTCTCCCTATTTCTTCAATAATTCCTCAACCAGCCGTTTCAGCTCATCAATCTGCTGCTGTTGTTTCTCAACGGTTGTCTGCAGCTCATCCTTCTCGGCTTTCAGGTCTTTTATGGCTTCAATAAGGATTGGGGCAAAATTTTCGTACATAACGCCTTTGAAACCATCATCACCATTTGAAACCAATTGCGGGAAGACCTTTTCCACCTCTTGCGCTATGACACCAATGTGACTTTCGTTATCAAAATTCTTATCAGGAAACTCTTCGGCACGCCAGTTAAAGGTTACACCGTTGAGTGTTAGCACTTTCTGCAATGCGTTCTCAATGTTCTTGATATTGGTTTTCAACCGAGCATCTGACGATTGGTCGACACCATCTATTAAATAAATTTTCTTCCACCTATAAGAAGATGCACCTACGTCATACATATTATTAGAATATGGTTCCAAACCGCCAAAAAATTGAATATTTTTGCCAGCGGTGGCAGGTTTAACACCATAAGCAGAAATACTTTGCGAGAAATATGCATATCTCCACCTAAGTGAAGATGAACCTAAATCTTTCGAATCATCGGCTGATGGTGTCAAGTTTCCAACTGTCATATTGCCAGAAACATTAACATCTCCATTAAAGTATCCTGCCCAGTTGGTGGTGCCACCGCTTGCTGCGGCATATATACCATAGTTAGTTCCTTTTCCATAAGAAGTGCTATAAATGCCATAAACACTACCTGTAGCATCACCTTTCATAATGAACGAACCACCATAATAGTTATTATCTTTTGCCGGAGTTGTCAAATTAATATCCAATCCTTGTGTAGCCATATCCTCCGCACTTGAAGATAGAGAGAATTTTTTGTTTGCATAAATATAAGGGGCAGTAACAGATTGGGCACCATTGAAATAATTGGCATATACGTAATTCCATCGGTTGTCTTTCTTGCCTAAATTAGTATTGTAACTTCCCGTTCCCGTCCACGGATATACACCTCCATTTATTTCCAAGCCGCTTGTTCCGCTTACTGTCAGTTTCCCATTAATTGTGGTTCCATCTGATGATACAGTCAATTTATTGGCAATAGTTGCTCCATCGGTTAAATCGAGAGTTTTGGCATATATGGCGTTCCACCGGTAAATGTAATTACTGTTATTCGGACTTACTCCGCCCAAGTTCTGGTCTTCTTCTTGAGGGATCAAGGAACCATATACATTACCAGTATATTTGCCATCGGCGCGGTAAAGATTGATGCTTTTCGCGTATAGAGTTCTGAACCTCCTGTCGTCGCTGCCTAGGTCATAATATTCATTGGCGGATGGTGTTGTGTGGCTCGCTATTGTCAGTTTCCCGCCAACAAGCAAATCTTTCTCCATTTTAATCCGCGAGCCATTGCCTGTAATCCAAGTTCCAATCACTAAGCGGTTTGAAGCATCCTTATCATAATACGATGTCCATAATGCATCAAGACCAATAATTATATTGTTGTCACCGAAAGACAAATCTGTTCCGGCCGACACTCCACCAATAATGATGTTATCGTTACCTGTTCCTCTAAGCCCCGAGTTATTAATCAGTGTGTTGCCCCAGCTTGTTGTGTTTTGATAACCTGCTGACGAGCCGATATACACATTGTTACCACCAGTAGTATTGGCCTTCCCCGCATTGCTGCCCACAAACACGTTGCTCGAACCGCTTGTGTTGCTGAAACCGGCTTTGTCGCCAATAAACACATCACCACTAATCCATTCTTCTTCTCCAGGTTGGTAAGACTCCAATCCGCGTCCTGCGCTGTTACCTATGGCAACAGTACCCGTCATATTTTTAAGGTTTTTGCCAGCACTTGTACCTAAAAATACATTGTTGAAACTAAAAATGCCCGACAAACTATAACCTGCATTCACTCCAAGGAACACATTGTTCATACCATTGTCGTTTGAATAACCAGCATTGTTACCAATAAATGTATTGTTGCCACCTAACAAAAAATTAGTACTAGGAGACCAATCAAGAATATCAGGGTCAGTTTCTATGTCAAAAATACCATCTGGAACTTCGCCTCCCAGGTCATAATGTAAGTTTGTGTTTTTACCCGCATTATATCCGGCAAAGAAGTTTGCAGCCGTAACGTCCATATAACCGGCATTGCCATTTGCGCCTTTCTCTGTTACGGCAAAGCCGCTCTTAACACCGGCGCCTGCCTTGCCTTCCACACCAAAGCCGCTCTTGCTACCACCGCCGTTAACATACACACGGGTGCTGTCGGCTGTTACCTCAAGTACATCAGATTCTGCGCCATCCTTGGTGGCCGAACGGCCGGTTACAACAAATCCACTACGACGGGCGGCCTTACTATCATCGTTATCAAAACGTACCTGCGTGCCGTCAGTTGCCACTTTCAAGTAGTTGGTGTTTTCATCTTTGGTGGCTGAGCGGCCGGTTACCACGAAACCTGTGCGGCGGGCTGCCTTATCGCTCTCTAGCTCATCGTCGATAAAGACTTTTGTTCCCTCGTCGTTGATTGACATGAAATCAGTGCTTTCGCCATCCTTAGTGGCCAAACGGCCTGTTACTACGAAGCCTGTGCGGCGGGCTGCCTTGTCCGCATCGTTGTCAACAAAGACTTTGGTGCCCTCGTCGTTTACCGACAGCAAGTCGTTAGTCGCTCCGTCTTTAGTCGCTGAGCGTCCGGTTACAACGAAGCCTGTACGGCGGGCTGCCTTGTTCTCGTCGTCATCGACAAAGACTTTTGTTCCCTCATCGTTGATGGTGAGGAAGTTAGTATTCTCACCTTCTTTAGTCGCCGAGCGTCCGGTTACTACGAAACCGGTGCGGCGAGCGGCCTTACTTTCATCGTCATCAACAAAGACTTTCGTACCGTCGTTGCCGATGGCCAGGAAATCGGTGTTCTCGCCATCCTTTGTTGCTGAGCGGCCGGTTACCACAAATCCACTGCGGCGAGCAGCCTTGCTCGATGCTGTGTCGACAAACACTTTCGTTCCCTCATCGTTGATCGTAAAATAGTTGTTGGTGTTGCCGTCCTTGGTAGCCGAGCGGCCAGTTACCACAAATCCGCTGCGGCGGGCGGCCTTACTTTCATCGTCATCAACAAAGACTTTTGTTCCCTCGTCGTTGATGGTGAGGAAGTTAGTATTCTCACCGTCTTTGGTCGCCGAGCGGCCGGTTACAACGAAGCCTGTGCGGCGTGCTGCCTTCGATGCGTCATCGTCAACAAAGACTTTGGTTCCGTCGGCGTTGATGGCAAAGTAATCCTGCTCCTCTCCTTCTTTGGTGGCCGAGCGGCCGGTTACTACGAAACCGGTGCGGCGGGCTGCTTTTGTGGCGTCAGCGTCAACATACACGTGCACGCCGTCGGGATAGACGGCAAAGACAACATTCCCGTCTTTGTCTTTAACCTCAAACAGAGCATCCTCGGTTGTGGTTGCAGGCTTCACGTCGAGCTTGTTGAGCGACAGCTGGTCGGTGGCAACCCATGTGGTGCCGTTGTGCACCAGTGTCTGGCCTTGTTTGCCTTGCACCTGCATTCCGTCGCGGCCCTGCTCGCCACGGTCGCCCTTGAGGTAGAATGTGTTTTCTGTATTGTCGGTCATGGTGAGAGTTACAAAACCGTCGTTTTCAGCAATGCTGGCAATGCCCACACCGTTCTGGCCGTTGGCTCCGGCCTCTCCCTGATCGCCTTTAAGGTTGTATGTGTATGTCTGGCCGTTGGTCAGGGCAAAGGTCACAACACCGTCGGCGTTTGTAACGTTCTCTATTCCAACTCCATCGTGTCCGGCCGGGGCGCTGAACTCAACCCAGTTGGCGGCATCGTTCTTCGGCTGCGTGGCCGAGGTCACGGCCTTCTGCGCTATCCACATCGAGTTGATGTCGGCGTTGGCTTTGCTTGGTGCGAATACGTAGTCGCCCACCTGATACGCCGTTCCCGATGTCCAGTTGCCTTTGTTGGTCAGGCCCACGCCTGCGTCACCCTTCGGGCCCTGGTCGCCTTTCGGGCCTTGGGGGCCGGTTGCTCCGGTGTCACCCTTATCGCCTTTGTCTCCCTTGTCACCTTTATCACCCTTCGGGCCTTGTGCTCCTGCCGGGCCTTGATCGCCTTGTATGCCTTGCTCGCCACGGTCGCCCTTGAGGTTGAATGAGTAGGTCTGACCACCGGTCATTGTGAAGTTCACTGTGCCGTCGTCAGACTTGGCCACATCGGCTATGCCGTTGCCCGGCTGTCCGGCGGGTGCCTCAAACTCCACCCAATTGGCGTCGTCGTCTTTGGGTGCGGCAGTGGAGGTTATATTGTCGTTTCTGGCTATCCACATGGTATTCACGCTGGCATCTCTGCGGCTCGGCGCGAACACGTAGTCGCCGGTGCTGTATGTCTGTCCCGATGCCCACGCTCCTCGGTTGGTGAGACCTGTCCCGGCGTCACCCTTGTCGCCTTTCTCGCCTTTCGGGCCCTGTGGTCCGGCCTCGCCTTGCGCGCCGGTGTCGCCCTTGTCACCTTTCAATCCTTGAGGGCCTTGAGGGCCTTGTGCGCCCTGCGGACCTTCCGCGCCGGTGTCGCCTTTCTCGCCCTGGTCACCTTTTTCGCCTTTCGGGCCCTGCGCGCCGCGCTCGCCGTTGCCGCTAACCGCAAAATATGCGT
>CAMHPA010000063.1 GCA_946186925.1 uncultured Bacteroidota bacterium
TGTCCATTTGCACAATGCTGTCGATGGCGGTGCAGGCGGTGGAAATGTTTTGTGGCGTCAGCGGTGCCGCCGCTTGGATGCCCGACGGTTGTTGGCGCAGAAAGTCGATAATCTCGCGCCGTCCAGCAATGTATGCGCCTGCGTTTGAGCCAAGATGTTGCAGTGAGCCCGTCTGAATTTCGGGGGTGTCGATGTCATCGAAAAGGCTGCAAACGCCGCGGCCGCCTTGTCCGATGAGCCCTGCCGACAGCGTTTGGTCGATGGCTACAACGGCCTTGTAGCGCTCGGCCAATGCAAGAATGCGGTTCAGTGGTGCAATGTTGCCAGACGCTAAATCGACGGCATCAATAATCAATAGCCTATTTTGCTGTGCCTGTGACAGTTTTAGCTGTTTTTCGATGTCGTCGATGTCGAAACCGTGGTACTTGTATTTTGTTGCGCGGCAGAATGTCGGCCCGCCGCTTAAGGCAAACTGGCTTAACGTGTTGTAAATCACAGCATCTGCTCGACCAAGCAAGCGGTTTGTCAAAGCAGCGTCGGCATCGGAAGGCGAGTTGTAGAGAATGCAATCGTCGGTCTTGAGCAGGCGGGCGATTCTCGCTTCAAGTGCCGCCGTGGTCTCGGGTAGGCATCCTTCGGCTTGACCGACAGAACAATAACCATTCAGCGCAAATGGGGCAGGGGTGCTGAAATTCAGCAACTTCTGTCCGTCAATCGCAATGACGGCATCGGTTGTCATCAGTGTGCCAAGGCTGTTGTATAGCCCCGCATCGTTGATGGCGGCAAGGCGGCTGCACAGTTGTTCGCGAAAGTCGGTGTACATTGCATTTGCTGTTTCTGCGGGCAAAACTACATTAAATAATTGAAGGATTTAACGACATGGTGGCTTCCGATGATTAATCGGAGGATATTTTGCGCTTGTTTGGGAGCAAATCTGTGTAAACCTGTAAAGCAACTGTAAACCCACTGTAAAAAACTTTACACTTTTTTACACTTTACAAATTATTGAAATTATTGTAAATCAGCAAAATAAAACTTTGGCACGCACCGTGTAATAAGTTTGGCACGAGAATAAAAATTTGAAAATGAGAATAAGAATGAGAATGAGAATGAGAATGACATCAGACAACGGACAACAGACAAAAACTTTTGCCTAATGCCTTCAACTTAAAACTTCGAGAACTTAAAACTTAAAATTTATAACTACTAAAACTTACAACTATGATTGCAACAACTATCAGAATCGAATCGTGGCGCCGCAGCGGACGCAACAATATGCTACAGAACCGTCACAATCGCTTGGCGGGAGCGTCAGTTAGAATAGCAAAAACCGCAAAACACTAACTTAAAACTTTGAAAACATAAAATTTATAACAATAAAAACATAAAACTATGATTACTACAACTATTAGAATTGAATCGTGGCGTCGCAGCGTACGCCGTTCAATGCAGCAAAACCGTCGTACAAACATCGTGAAAGCGCCGATAATGGGAATGAGAACGGTGAAATGTTGAATTTAATGGTGAATCGGTGAATTGAAGTTGAGAAAATTTAGAAGGTTGAGAAGGTTTAGAGTCTAGTTTCGCTCAACCTTCTAAACCTTTAAAAACTTATAACTTCGAAAATTAATAACTTGTTCAGACGTGCCACGGCGCGTCTCTACCAAAAACAAACTAATATGATTTCATTATTTCGAAAAGGCAAAACGACACGCGCATCGTTCATAATCAACACTTTGGGAATGGGTGTGGCCATTGCGGCGTTTTACATTCTGGCGGTGCAGGTGAATTTTATGTTCGGCTACAATAAAAAACTGCCTGACCACGAGAACATTTATGCAATGCACGTTCCGCAATTTAACGGCGAGGGGCGTATGACATCGATTTGCCGACCGCTGGCCGAGCGGCTCATCAGCGAATTGCCCGAGATTGCCGCGGGTGGCGAGTTCGGACCGTGGGGTCAGAGTTGGCGCAGTTACAGCCTTCAGCCCGAGGGCGAGCACGGCAGCGCCGAAAACGGGTTTCCGCGCAATTTGAACACCCAATTTACTTATGTGACGAAACCGACCGTCGAAATACTTGGTTATGAGTTTATTCAAGGCTCGTGGGCGGCTATGGAAGGCGACGACAGCCATCTGGCCATTTCGGAATCGCTGGCAAAGAAATTCGACTTGCAAGTGGGCGACATCATTCAAGAGAACGCCGACGATGGCAAGAAAATGTGCGAGGTGGTGGCCATCTTCAAAGACGCGCCAAAAAACAGCGACCTTGAGAGGTTCGACGTTTTATGTGATATTTGCAACGAATCTATAGACAGTTGGAGCGAGGGCAGTTTCACCTACATTGTGAAACCCGCCGCCGGACTCACGCCTGAAGACCTTGACCGCGCCGTCGACGCCCGTCTGCGCCGCGCCTTGACCGAGGGCGGTTTCTTCCCCGAATGGTTCGGCACTGCAGAAAACGACGAGGAACTTGAAGAGGCTATGGCAGAGGTGAATGTCAAATTCATTCCCATTGCCGACCTATATTTTTCCGAAATAGGGTCGAACTATATGCGCCAAGGTAACAAGGGTATGGCCTACGGTTGGGTTGCCATTGCGCTGCTCATCTTGTTTGTGGCCATCATCAACTATGTGAATATGTTTTTCGCGCTGGTGCCGGTGAAAATGCGCGGCATCAACACCCGCAAGATACTGGGCAGCAGCCGCGCGAGCCTGACAATGAGCGTGGTTTTGGAGGCTGTGACAATGACGGCGGTGTCGATTGTCGTAGCGGCCGCTCTGATTCTGCTGTTGCAGACGACAACCTACGCTGGTCTTATGGCTAGCAGTGTGTCAATTGTTCGGAACGCAGGTGTGGCCCTGCTTTGCGCTGTGGGCGCCATTGTGGTGGCCGTGGGTTCGAGCCTTTATCCGGCGCTCTACATCACATCGTTTGAGCCGGCGTTTGCGCTCAAGGCGAATTTCGGTGCAAGCCAAACAGGCAGAACTCTGCGCTATGCGCTTGTTATGGTGCAGTTTACGGTGGCCATCGCCTTCATTATTATGACAATTTTGGTCGATATTCAGAACCGATTCCTGCTGAAACACGATATGGGCTTCGACCGCGAGAACATTGTGGTGGCGCACGTGTCGAACAAAGTGGGCAACGAGACGACCACCGTTGAGTCGGCGCTGAAACAAGACCCGCAGGTTAAAGACGTGGCTTGGGGCGACGGCAGGTTAGTGTCGTGGGGACGAATGTCGTGGGGACAAACGATTGACGGCAACAATTGTATGTGGGAACTGTATCCGTGCTCGTGGAATATGCTTGATTTTCTGGGAATTGAAATTATCGAAGGCCGTAACTTCACAAAGGCCGACGCGCAAACCGAGACCGGCGTAATGATTTTCAACGAGACGGCCCGCAATCAGTACAACTTCACGCCCGGTAAACTGTTGACAGGACACGCCAAGAAAGACGCCGAGATTGTCGGTATCTGCAAAGATTTTAACGCCTGGCCAATGAGCCAAGCCGTCCGCCCGTACTGCTTCTACGTTTGGGGCGACAACGGCTATCGTCCTTGCACCGAACTGTTTGTACGCACGACCGCGAGCGCCGATATCCGCGAGGTTTTCAAACACATTGAGCAGACCGTTATGAGTTTCGACGAGAAACTCACCACAGAGGACATCAACGTGCATTTGTTCGACAACGACTTGCAACAACTGTACAACGACGTCAAACGATTTGCAAAAGTGACTCGTATGCTGTCGATTATCACCATCATCATTGCGCTGCTGGGCGTGTTCGGGCTGGTGCTGTTCGAGACCGAATACCGCCGCAAGGAGATTGGCATCCGCCGCGTGAACGGCGCCACCATTGCCGACGTTCTGCGAATGTTCAACCGCCGCTATGTGCTGATTGTGCTGGCTTGCTTCGGCATTGCCGCCCCCGTCAGTTATGTGGTCATAAGCGCCTATCTGCAGCAGTTCGCCTACCGCACGGCCATTCACTGGTGGGTGTTTGTGCTGTCGCTCGTGGCTGTAATGGCCATCACAGTGACCATTGTGACGCTTCGCTCGCTGCGGGCGGCCACAAGTGACCCTGTGGAATCGTTGAGGACGGAATAATGGAGAATCGGTCAAGCGGTGAATCGGTGAATCGAATAGTTTGAAATCGATTAAACGATTCACCGATTAAACAGTTAAACAATAAAAAAACTTACAACAATGAAAAGTTTCTGGAATTTTCTAAAAAACAACAAGTTGTACGGACTTGTAAACCTTGTGGGACTGACAGTCTCGATGGCGTTTGTGCTGCTGCTGGCGGCGTATGTCCAACGGCAGTTGACAACCGACTCGTTTCAGAAGAACGCCGACCGCACCTATCTGATTGCCTGTGAGGGGCACCTGAATATGGGTTATTGGCTCGACAAGCACCTGAAGAACAATTTCCCCGAAATTGAGAAAGGCTGCTGCGTGGCCAGTTTATCTTCGGCCTGCGAGTTTAAAATTGACGGAGCCACCGTCTATGGCAGCGTTACGTGCGCCGACAGTAACTTCTTCGACATTTTCAGTTACGAACTGATTGCCGGCAACAAATCCGACTGGCACATATCGGGCGACCAATGTATGATAAGCCAAAAGTTTGCCAACGCCTATTTCGCTGACAAAGAACCGCTTGGACGAGTAATCACACTAAAAAACGAGAACGACGAATTTTCGCTCACTGTTTGCGGTGTTTTCAGCGATTTCGGCAATTCAATCATAAAAACACCCGATGTGTTGGCCCGTGGCGAGGTGATGCCGAAATGCAACCCGTCGCACAATGAGAATATGAGCAACGCTGCCGGGGGCGTTTGCTTTGTGATGACTTATCCCGGGGCCGACCTTCAGGCGCGACAGGCCGATATGCTCGACTGGATGAAACAGAACTGGTGGGTGTATAGAATTGGCGCGTTCAAAGATGTGAGGATGATTCCTTTACGCGATGTCTATTTCCTGAAAGAGGGTAACGGCGAATGGTCTGGTGCTCTGCACCTTGGCAACCGCAGTTTTGTGACCCTTCTGCTCGCAATGTGCCTTTTGCTGTTGGCGTTTGCAGTGCTCAACTATGTGAATATGAGCACGGCTCTGATGGGCTTCCGCGCCAAAGAGATGGCAACGCGGCGGCTGGTGGGTGCCGCCAAAAGCGGAATCTTCCTGAAAATTATTGCCGAAAGCACCGTTGTCTGCTTCATATCGATGCTGCTGGCCGTTGTGCTGGCAGAACTCTTTGCCCCTGCCGCGTCGCGCCTGCTGAACTATCACGTTTCGGTGTTCAGCGCCATATCGCCCGTGAACATACTGCTTGTGCTGGCATTCATAGCCGTTCTGGGATTCGTAGCAGGACTGGTTCCCGCCCTGCTCATTCAGAAGGCGCAGCCAATCGAGATTGTGCGCGGCACTCTTCGGCGCAAGACCAAAACCGTTTACAGCCGCGTTATCATTGTGATTCAGAACGTTGTGGCCGTGGTGATGCTTGTGTCGGCGCTCACAATGTGGCTTCAGATTCGCCATATGATTAACGCCGATTTAGGCTACAACACAAAGGATATTCTTGTTGTCGAGAATGGTTTCGGCACGTCGGGCGAACTTCGTCCCGCCATTGACAAACTGAATGCAACGTCGTGCGTTGAGATGGTCGGTCAGGGCAATGGAATCCCGCTTGAGCACACCAACAATTCAACTATGACTATCGACAACGGCGATTTTGTTTCTTTCCAAGAGATACAAGGCGATGACAACTATTTCCAAATTCTGGGGTTGAGAGTGAAACAGGACAATCATTTGGGACAGAAACAAGGTGAAAATAACGACCAATGGATTACATGGCTTAATGAGTACGCCTTCAAACTGATAGGTATCGATGAAACGGCTTCTGATTTTGTCTCACCAGGCAACGGCACAATCCTGATAGGCGGAATCTATTACGATTTCAAGATTCGACCGCTTGAGGCTGCACAAAGCGCAGCACTGATTTCGAACTGGGGCGAGAGTTCTGACGACAACTATCCCTGGACGCTGATTATCAAGACGACAGGCGACCACGCCACCGCCCGTCAGCAGGTTGAGGCTGCATTCAAATCGGTCTTCCCCGATAAAATCTTCGAAGCCAAGTATATGGAGGAAATAATCGAAGATGGCTTCCGCGACGAGCGACGAATTCTGTCAGTAGTGCTCATTTTCACACTGCTGTCGATTCTGGTATCGGCATTGGGTCTGTTTGCAATGAGTTCGTACTATATGCAGCAGGAGATTCGCAGCGTGTCGGTCAAGAAGGTGTTCGGCGCCGAATATTCGGGCGTGCTGCGCGAACTTGTGCTGTCGTTTATGAAGATGGTTGGCGTGGCCTTTGTTCTGGGCATTCCGCTCGGCTGGTACGTTATGAGCCGCTGGCTTGCAGGCTACGGCCACCGTATCGACCTGTACTGGTGGATTTTCGCCCTTGCGGGCCTTGCCGTGGCGCTGATTGCCGCCGCGTCGGTGCTCTACCAAAGTGTGAAAACCGCAAACACCAATCCTGCAGAGGCGCTGAAGAAAGAGTGAGAAATGGAGCTATATTAATTTGAATGTGAGCCGGTTGCCTAAATGGCGGCCGGTTCTTTTTTTGTACAAATGGATGTTACATATAAATCAATTTGTTTATGCCATTAACGGGTAAAAAAAACAAAGCCATAATCATTCCATTTTTTACCTCTTTTTTCTTATGTTTGTCAATGTCCGTGTTTCCGTCGCGAAACGCCATTATGCACACTTTAGATTATTGATAAACAAACATATATGCAAAACAAACTGCAAGAATTGACTGACAGGCTTTATGCCGAAGGTCTGTCGAAAGGTAAACAGGAGGGTGAGGAATTGGTGCAGAAAGCCAAGGCCGAGGCCGAACAGATTGTCAATCAGGCGAAGGCGGAGGCGGCGCGGATTGTGGCCGAAGCCAACAGGCAGGCCGACGAACTGAAGCAGAAAACCGAGGCCGACATCCGTATGGCTGGGGCGCAGAGTGTGGCCGCCATCAGGCACGAGGTGGAGACAATGATTGTGGCGAAGGCCGTGGAGCCAGCCGTGGAGCAGGCTCTTGCCAACACCGATTTCGCCAGCCAGATGCTGATGGCCATCGTCAAGGCCTTCAATCCAGCCGACGCGGCACCTGCCGATTTGGACGTCATTCTGCCCGAATCGGTTAAGGCGGCTGCCGAGAAATTCCTGAAAAGCGAGGCTGCGCGCCAACTCAACGCCAATCTGACTGTTGAATACTCGAAAAAACTGAACGCCGGATTCAAAATCTCGCCCAAAGAGGGCGGCTACTTGCTGCAGTTCACCGACGAGGAGTTCACGCGGCTCATCAGTTCGTATCTGCGCCCGGCGGCGAAAAAATTACTGTTCGGATAGATGGACAACTACGTTTACATCGTGGCCGGATTGCCCGACCTGACCGCCAACTTCGGCTCTTCGCAGTTCTCGTACACCGATGTGCGCGAGCCGATTGCCGAACTGCTGTCGGATACTGACTGCCAGTTGGTTGCGTTGCTCGACGAGGGTTTCGACGAGGCCGCTCTTAACGCCGATTTCTACAGTCGGGCTGCGGCATCGCGGAACCGTTTCATACGCGAGTATTTCGATTTCGACGCACGGATGCGCAATCTTCAGGCCGAGTATGTGGCACGCGCCGCTAACCTTCAGGCTGACAAGTATTTGGTGGAGTTGCCCGAAGCCGAATTCGACGATGAGAAACGGGTGCTTGAGGTTCTGGCCAATGCCGATTTCCTTCAGCGCGAGCAGCAGGCCGATATGCTTAAATGGAAAAAAGCCAGTGAGATAGCGCAAATGGACTATTTCAATATGAACGCCATTTTGGCTTTCCTGGTGAAGGCGCACATTGTGCAGCGCTGGGCACGGCTCGACCGTGCGGCTGGCGAGGCAATGTTCCGCAAGTTGCTCGGCGAGGTGAGGGGAACGTTCAAAGGCGTTTCGGCTTGACCGAAAATAATTGAAAAACAAGAAAATATAATATAATGAAGACAACAGGAAAAGTAACGGGAATAATTTCCAATCTGGTTACGGTTGAGGTTGACGGCCCTGTGGCTCAAAACGAAATCTGCTTTGTCGATTTGCACGGAACGCGCCTGATGGCCGAGGTCATCAAGGTGACGGGCAACACGGCTTCGGTGCAGGTTTACGAGAGCACACGCGGAATGCGGGCTGGCGATAAGGTTGAGTTTCAGGGGTATATGCTAGAGGCAACGCTCGGCCCGGGCTTGCTGTCGAGCAATTTCGACGGTCTGCAGAACAACCTTGCGACAATGGACGGCGTTTTCTTGAAAAGGGGCGAGTACACGCCGGCTCTCGACGAGTCTAAACTGTGGGAGTTCAAGCCTTTAGCCGAGGTTGGCCAACAGGTTTCGGCCGCCGACTGGCTGGGCGAGGTGAAAGAGGGATGGTTGCCGCACAAGATTATGGTACCATTCTCATTTAAAGGAACTTACACCGTCAAAAGTATCGCTAAAGCGGGCGAATACCGAATAAACGACACCGTGGCCGTGCTCACCGATGCCGATGGCGACGATGTCAACGTCACAATGGTGCAACGCTGGCCGGTGAAGGTGGCCATTGGCGCATACGCCGACAAACCGCGCCCCTACAAGGTGATGGAGACGGGCGTCCGCTGCATCGACACGCTGAACCCCATTGCCGAGGGCGGAACGGGCTTCATTCCAGGGCCTTTCGGCTGCGGAAAAACGGTGCTTCAGCACGCCTTGGCCGAGCAGGCCGACGCCGACGTCATCATTATGGCGGCTTGCGGCGAGCGTGCCAACGAGGTGGTTGAGATTTTCACCGAGTTTCCCGAACTGAAGGACAAGCACACTGGCCGCAGCCTGATGGAGCGCACCATCATCATCTGCAACACATCGAATATGCCCGTTGCGGCCCGCGAGGCGTCGGTTTACACGGCGATGACGCTGGCTGAATACTACCGCTCGATGGGCTTGAAAGTGTTGCTTCTGGCCGACTCAACATCGCGCTGGGCACAGGCTTTGCGCGAGATGAGCAACCGACTTGAAGAGTTGCCTGGACAGGACGGTTTCCCAGTCGATTTGTCGTCGGTCATCACAAGTTTCTACGCCCGCGCTGGATTCGTAAGGCTGAACAACGGCGCCACGGGCTCAATTACCTTCATTGGAACGGTGTCGCCCGCAGGCGGAAACCTGAAGGAGCCTGTCACCGAATCGACCAAGAAGGCGGCACGCTGCTTCTACGGCCTTTCGCAGAACCGCGCCGACAAGAAACGCTATCCCGCCGTTGACCCTGTTGATTCGTATTCAAAATATCTGGAATACCCCGAAATTATTGAGTATCTTGACAATAGAATTGAAAAAGGATGGGCCGACAAGGTCATCAAAACCAAATACATCATTCGCCGCGGCAAGGAGGCCTTCGAGCAGATTAACATTTTGGGCGACGACGGCGTGCCAATCGCCTATCACGAGCAGTATTGGAAGTCGGAACTGGTGGATTTCATCATTCTTCAGCAGGACGCGTTCGACGAGATTGACAGTTCGACACCGCTTGAGCGTCAGCAGTTTATGCTGAACACCGTCATTGATATTTGCGACCACAAGTTTAATTTCGGCAATTTTGAGGAGTGCGCCACATTCTTCAAGGGGCTTATCAACATTTGCCGACAGATGAATTATTCGGAGTACAAGTCGGAGCAGTTCGACAAATACTACAGTCAGTTAAGGAAGGAGTTAGAAAATGAGTGAGAAAGCATTTCAGCGGATATACACGCACCTGACGGCCATTACCAAGGCCACGGTGACGCTTGAGGCCGACGGCGTGACGGCTGACGAACTAGCGCTTGTGGCTGGGCGTCTGGCGCAGGTTGTGAAGATAAAAGGCCGCAGCATAACGTTGCAAGTGTTTGGCGGAACGGAAGATATACCCACCAACGCCGAGGTTACGTTCTTTGGCGAGCCGCCCGCACTCAACGTGAGCGACGACCTTGCGGGACGCTTCTTCAACGCTTACGGCGAGCCGATTGACGGCGGCCCAGCCGTTGAAGGCGAAAAAAGGCAGATTGGCGGCCCGTCGGTGAACCCATTCCGCCGCCGCCAGCCGTCGCAACTCATCCCCACGGGCATTGCGGGCATCGACCTGAACAACACGCTCGTGTCGGGCCAGAAGATTCCGTTCTTTGCCGACCCCGACCAGCCTTACAACCAGGTGATGAGTATGGTGGCTCTGCGCGCCGATGTCGATAAGATTATCCTTGGCGGGATGGGCCTGACCAACGACGATTATCTCTTTTTCAAGAACGAATTTGAGAGCGCTGGCGCCCTGCACAAGATTATCAGTTTTGTGAACACCACCGACCAGCCGCCCGTCGAGCGCCTTCTGATTCCCGATATGGCGCTGACGGCAGCCGAGTATTTTGCCGTTGACAAGAACGAGAAAGTGCTTGTGCTTCTGACAGATATGACGCTTTACGCCGATGCGTTGAGCATTGTGAGCAACCGTATGGACCAGATTCCGTCGAAGGACTCGATGCCAGGCTCGCTCTATTCCGATTTGGCCAAAATCTACGAGAAAGCCGTGCAACTGCCTGACGGAGGCTCAATTACGATTATCGCCGTCACCACTCTGAACGATGGCGACATCACTCACGCAATTCCCGACAACACGGGTTATATCACTGAAGGTCAGTTGTTTTTGCGTTCCGACCCCGACTCTGGCAAGGTGATTGTTGACCCGTTCCGTTCGCTTTCGCGACTTAAACAGTTGGTACAGAACAAGGTAACGCGCGAGGACCACAGCGCCGTGATGAACACATCGGTGCGCCTTTACGCCGACGCCGCCAACGCCAAAACCAAGTTGGAGAACGGTTTCGACCTGAACGACTACGACCAGCGCTGCCTGAATTACGCCCGCGAGTACGCCACGCGCCTTCTGGCCATCGATGTCAACATCGGCATTACCGAGATGCTCGACACCGCGTGGGAACTGTTCGGCAAATACTTTACAAAGGCCGAAACTGGTCTGAAAGACAAACTGATAGAAAAATATTGGAAAGGAAATTAACGCGCTATGGCCATCAAGTTCCAATATAACAAGACGTCGCTCAACGAACTCAACAAGCAGTTGAAGATGCGCACCCGCGCACTTCCGACGCTGAAAAGCAAGGAATCGGCGCTGCGTATGGAGGTGAAGCGGGCCAAACAGCGGTCTGATGCACTGATGCAACAACTTGAAAATGAGTTCCGTTCATACGACTATATGGCACAACTGTGGAACGAGTTTGAGCCAGGGCTGATTTCGGTGTCCGATGTCCGTTTGCGCACCGTGAAGATTGCAGGTGTGGCCACGCCAGCGCTCGACGAGGTGCTGTTCGACGTGAAGGAAATCAATCTTTTCGCCAAGCCGATGTGGTATGCCGACGGCGTGCGGATTCTGAAAAATCTGGCGCAAATCGGCATAGAATCAGAGATTTACACCGAAGTGAGCCGCATTTTGGACTACAATCGCAAAAAGACGACGCAGAAGGTGAACCTGTACGAGAAGGTGCAGATTCCAGGCTACAACGAGGCCATACGCAAGATAAAACGCTTTATGGAGGACGAGGAGAATCTGTCGAAAGCATCGCAGAAGATTGTGAAAAACAAACATTTAGCAGAGGAGGCGGAAGATGGTAACTGAAATGACCAAATATAACTTCGTGCTTTTGAGCGGCGATGCCGACGATTTTCTGCGCACACTGCAAAAGATTGGTGTTGTGGATATTACGCGCTCGCAAGTGCCTGTCGACGAGGAGTCGGAGGCGGTGTCGGCGCGGATTGAGCAACTGCAAAAGGCGCTCGAGGTGCTTAAGAAGATACCCGCTGCAACTGCTTCCGCTGCCAAAACCGACGATGCGGCGGCCGACATAATCAGCACTGCGATTGAACGCGAGCGGCTTGCGCAGCAACTGGCGACCGTTGAGGCCGAAATTGCCGACCTTGCGCCGTGGGGCGACTACAAGCCCGAAGACATTCAGCGGCTTGAGGCTGCTGGCCTGAAACTGCATTTCTACAAGGTTGCCCGCAAAGCCTTCAGCGAGGAGTGGAGCGAACAGTATGCGCTCACCACCATTGCTTCCGACGACAACTTTGTTTATTTTGTAACTGCTTCTGATACAGACGAATACAATTTTCCTGCAAAGGAGTTGCCAAAGCCAGAGCGCCCGATTGGAGCGGCGCAGGCCGAGGCCGAGAAACTGCGCCAATCAATAGCGGCGTGCGATGCGCGGCTTGGCGGTTTGAAAAGCCTT
Organism: uncultured Bacteroidota bacterium; assembly: GCA_946186925.1. GTDB lineage: Bacteria > Bacteroidota > Bacteroidia > Bacteroidales > SZUA-534 > RUG13583. Next base: position 12,328 of record CAMHPA010000063.1, read on the forward strand.
GAACCGACTGTCCGTCAGGAACTTGACGAGTGTCGCATCCGTCTCGACCGCCAACTGGCAAACGCTTCGGCCGAGAAGGCTGCCGATGATTATCTGTCAGTGTTTGAAGGATTTGCGCCCAAAGAGAACGAGTCGGCGCTGCTTCAACTGCTCGATTCGTCGAATGTCTGCTACTTCACCGAGGCGGCACAGGAAGCCGACAATCCGCCTATCAAACTGAAAAACAACCGCTTTGTGTCGATGTTCGAGATACTGACCGATATGTACGGCCGCCCGAAATACTCGGAATTCGACCCAACAGTCTGGATTTCAATATTTTTTATGCTCTTCTTCGCCTTCTGTATGGGCGATGCGGGCTACGGCCTGATACTCGCGCTTTTAGGCTTCGGCTTGAAGGGCAAGTTGCCTAAAATCGCGCCGCTGGTGGTGACGCTGGGCGTGGCCACAACGGTCATCGGACTGCTGTTCCACACCTTCTTCTCAACCGATATGCTCACTTGGCAGTGCCTTCCCGATGCGGTCAAACGGCTGATGCTGCCGTCGCAAATTGCTGGTTATGACGGCACTATGATTATGGCCATTGCTGTTGGCGTGGTGCACCTTTGCCTGGCAATGATTATTAAAACGTGGCAGGCCACCAAGCACAGCGGACTGAACTCGCTCGGCACCTGGGGCTGGACGCTGCTCATTGTGGGCGGCGTGGTGGTTGGCGGAATGGCGCTCGCGGGCGCAATCGACGCTGCCGTTACAAAGGTGATAATCATTGTGTTGGGTGTGGTTTCGGCATTGGGAATCTTCTTCCTGAACGACCTTCACCGCAATCCGCTGGCAAACTTCGGCGTCGGCCTGTGGAACACTTACAACACCGCCACAGGCTTGCTCGGCGATGTGTTGAGTTACCTTCGCCTTTACGCTCTCGGCCTTGCTGGCGCGAAACTTGGCGAGGCGTTCAATGCCATTGGCACACAAGCACTTGGCGATGGTGGTGCGGGATGGATTTTCTTCATTCTGATTGTGATTGTCGGCCACACGCTGAACCTTGCAATGTGCGTTTTGGGCGCGTTTGTCCACCCGCTGCGACTGAATTTCCTTGAGTTTTTCAAAAATTCCGGCTACGAGGGTACCGGACGTCGTTATAATCCTTTGACAGAGAATGTTAACAATTAAATATTACTGATTATGGTAGAAACAATTTTAGGTTATCTGGGCTTGGGCTTGGTATTGGCTTTGGCCGGAATCGGAAGTGCAATCGGAACATCGACTGCCGGAAACGCCGCCGAGGGCGGATTGAAGAAGCGTCCCGAGGCATCGGGCAATTTTATGGTGCTGTCGGCGCTGCCGGCAACGCAGGGCATCTACGGCTTTGTGGCCTTCTTTATGATGCTTGGCAAGTTGCAGGCCGACGCGTCGCAGGGTCTGCTGATTTTCGGCATCGGCCTGTGCGTTGGCGCTGTCTGCCTGATTTCTGCAATCCGCCAGGGTCAGGTTTGCGCCAACGGCATTGTGGGCGTCAGCCAGGGCCACGACGTGTTCACCAACACACTGATTTACGCCGCCCTGCCTGAATTCTACGCAATTCTGGGCCTTGTGGGCGCGCTGATGATTTAGTAGGAAAAATGATTAAACGGACAGACTGGTGTCAATCAGTTCTGTCCGCTTTTATGCAATGACAAGACCATTGTCATTTGTCAGAAACTAACGTGGAAATATTACATTTACAAGATTTACAATCAAATATAACAATTTATAACATAAACCATTATGGCTTCCAAAACAGGAAAAATCCTTGTTGTTGACGACAACGCGAGCATTCGGCAGACACTGAAACTGCTTCTGCCACTGCATTTTGCACAGGTTGAGACACTTCCGTCGCCTTCGACGCTCATTGCCACCGTGGGCACTTTCAAGCCCGACGTGGTGCTGCTCGATATGAATTTCAAAACCGAGGTTAACACAGGAAACGAAGGCCTGTACTGGACTCGCGAGTTGAAAGAGATTGCGCCGCAAATCGAGATTGTGCTTTTCACGGCCTACGCCGACATTGAACTAGCGGTGGAAGGAATGAAGCGCGGCGCGTTCGATTTCATTGTGAAGCCGTGGGACAACGCCAAACTGGTTTCGGTGCTGACGGCGGCCTGCAACAAGGCGGCGCAGAATGCGGGCGGCGGTTCGTCGCGCCAAGCGAAAAAAGCACCCGCCGAAGCCCGTGCGGCAAAGGCTGGCGGTGATATGTTCTGGGGAACAAGTCCTGCAATGGAACAAATCCGACGCACCGTTGAGAAGATTGCACCGACCGACGCCACCGTGCTCATTACGGGTGAGAACGGCACGGGTAAAGACGTGATGGCTAGGCAGATACACGCTTTGAGCGCTCGCGCCGACAAACCAATGGTGGCTGTTGACGCTGGAGCTATTCCCGAGACGCTGTTCGAGAGCGAACTGTTCGGCCACGTGAAAGGCGCCTTCACCGACGCCCACACCGACCACGAAGGCCGTTTTGAGCAGGCCAACGGCGGCACGCTCTTCCTTGACGAGGTGGGCAATCTGCCGCTTCACCTTCAGGCTAAACTGCTGAGAGCCATACAGTCGCGCAGCATTGTGCGGGTGGGCGGAACGCAGCCTGTGGCCGTCGATATTCGCCTAATCTGCGCCACCAATATGAACCTTGAGCAGTTGGTGGCCGAGGGGCATTTCCGCGAGGACCTCTACTACCGCATAAACACCGTGCACATTGAGTTGCCGCCGTTGCGCAACCGCGCGTCCGACATTATTCCGCTGGCCGAGCGCTTTCTGGCCGACAACACCGTCAAGTACCACCGACCGCTCACTGGTATCGACGAGAGCGCACGGCAAATGCTCACCAACCACCGCTGGAACGGCAACATTCGCGAGTTGCAGAACTGCATTGAGAAGGCGGTGATTATGTCGGAAGGCACAACGCTGACTGCCAGCGATTTGCAACTGAACGTATCGCAACGCACCGAAGAAATCCACCTGACAGGCCGCTACGACGAGGAAGACGAGGAACAACTTGTCCGTCAGGCTGTTAGCCAATGCCGCGGCAATGTTTCGGCGGCAGCCAAAATGCTCAACGTGAGCCGCCCGACACTCTACGCCAAAATGAAAAAATACGGATTATGAGTTGGTCTCTGATTCTGCTGATAACACTGATTGCCACGGTTTTAGCCATCATCGCGACGGCCATCATCGTACACCGTCACCTTGTGAACAAGGTCACCTATATGATGGACTCGCTCGAAGACGGCGAACTGAACTTCCGCTTTGTCGAGAACAGCCGCTTCAACCGCGCGCTGAACCGCATCCGCTACATCTACGAGCAGCAGCGGCAGCAGTACGAGCAGGATTCGTGGACGAAACTCATCCGCGTGCTCACCCACGAGATTATGAACACCGTGGCGCCCATTGCATCGCTGAGCGACGCGCTGTCGAAATCGGTTGACGAGAACGGCAATTCCGAAATGGACATAAAAGCAGGATTATCAATCATTTCCGACTCGTCGAACAACCTGATAAAATTTGTGCAGACTTACCGCCAGTTGAGCGGTGTGGCGCGGCCAGTGCGAAAATCGCTCAGTCTGAAAGAACTGATTGACAAGATTATAACGCTTGAAAGCGAACAAATCGCGAGCCACAACGCGCGCTGCACCTACTCAACCGAAAACATCGACCTTCTCATTTACGCCGACGAAGGCCAACTGTCGCAAATTATTATCAATCTGATAAAAAACGCGCTTCAGGCAAATGCTTCGCAGATTACCATCACATCGGGCAACGGCAACGGCGACGACGTTTGGCTGCGCGTGGCGAACAACGGCGACCCCATTCCGCTAAGCAATCAAGAGCAGATTTTCATTCCGTTTTTCACCACCAAGGCCGAAGGTAGCGGCATCGGCCTGAGCATCTCGCGCCAAATTCTGCGCCAGCACAACGCCACCATCACCCTTCTGCGAAGCGACGAGAATGAGACGGTGTTTGAAATGGTGTTTAAATGACAATTATTTTCGCATAGCCAACACCGATTTTCTGAACCTGTCCGGCCGGCTGCTCTGCACTTGCGGCCGGTTATGCAAATCACGTCTTTCAGATGTTTTGAAAAAAATAGCATCTTACTGAACAATATCCTTTCAAACTTTTTACCGCTTCAGAACCCTGAACGTGAACATTTGGCAACCCATTAGCCCTGCGCCGTTGATAGCCTCAACAATGCCGACAAACTCGGTGTTTAGGTCGGAAGCGGCGAAGGGGATTTCGGCCACGCCATTCTCGTCGGTCACAACGGCGGGACGCCATTGCAGCAGGTTGCGCGGGTCGGGCGAAGGCGAGTAACGCTCGAGCGGGTCGGGCTCGTAGAACTCACGCTGCGGATAATAGCCCTGTGTTTTTGACAAACCGTATATTTTCAAGAGTTGCTCCTCCGTGTATTGCGGGCCAGCATACCTAATGTCGTGTGGCGGGTCTGACATATTAACATACCATCGGCCATTAGAATCATCTCGATAATACTTAATCAGTCGGTATGTTTCGCCACGTTTTGGTTGTACGCGTTTTCCTGGTAAATTTTGCATATTTTCCATCGGGCTACCAACGGGATGATGGGAATAACCATAGTAATCGTTTAAATATTTATCGCCACGGCCGTGGTCACAAACCCATTCGCCGCTTTCCAAAATCGCGAGACTGTCAAGAAAGCCCGTCACTTTGTCGCGATAGGTCGAACTCCGCTTTGCCTTGACAACCACGTCGTCCAAGAGAATCACCTTGTCATCGCTGAATAGAAACTGCTCGCCGTTGTCCGTTTCAAGAATATGATTTTGAGATAGATAGCGCGGCCGATTGAGCCGATATGCGTTGATTGTGTCGAATGGGTTGATGAGAAAAAGTTTCTGACCCAACTTTTTCAACATCGGTTTCAGATAGATGTTGCCACGCATTTGGTTCATCAGCTGTGGCTCTATTTCGAAGCGTCCTGCGGTGTCCGACATAATAAGGCACGTGTCGCCTTGCGGCGAGTATGCCTGAATGAATTGCAGATGTTCCGCACGGTCGCGGCGGATGGTTTCGAAACCGCTCACACCATCGGTGAGCAGCGGTTGAGTTTGCGTTGGCTCGCTGTCCCAAACGTATCGGCGCCAGCCTTGCGTCAGAAGCAGAAG
>CAMHPA010000064.1 GCA_946186925.1 uncultured Bacteroidota bacterium
GTCTGGTATGACAAGATTATTACCGAACAATTTTCCCAAAGAACACATAGAGAGACAGACTTCATCGTCATTTAGTCCCTCTTCCGAAAAAACAGTGTCTCCATTATATGGTTCCACACTTTGATTGACGGCTTTTTGGCTTATTATCTTCTCTATAATTGGATCAAAAATATCCATTATTTCTTTAAAGGCTGTCAAAAGCTGTCCCCAGTCATCAGTAGGAGCGTCTATTCTGCATCGACACTGATTTCGTCCTTGCCAACCCAACCAATGCAATCTTGGATTTCGTGAGGATTGAAATCTTAACTCCTTTGCAAAATACTTATAGTCCGTACTTTGATATTTTCCTTCAAGATGTAACTCAACAGAACCACCTATATATTCATAATGGAGTTCACGGTCATTTGTTAATACGGTTGTTACATATAAATACCTGCTTGACTGCCATGTGCGATATTCATGGTAGGCATAAACTTTTCTGTTAGGAAAGTTCTCTTGAATATATTTTTCTAAATGTTGATCAATCCAAGCCATAGTTTTACAATTGATTATTCAACATTACTATAGATTGTGATTCTATCCATCTATACCCTCTTTTGTATGATGGTATAAAGAACTTCATCCCAAGAAGTTCGCTAACTGATTTTAATTCAATTTTATTTTCTCCCATAACTACTGTTTTTTTTTGTATCGCAATATACAATTTTTCCAAAATCAAAGCAAAGCGCCCAAGAGCGCCCTGCCTTTTACAACTTACTTTTTCGGCACAAAGGCATAAGTCTTGCCCGTGAGAAAATTTGCTTTGTTACCCATTTCTATCATCACAAGAATGTTAAGCGTGTCTTTCGCTTAGTTTCTTGAGTGTTGAGTCGTAGGTGCCTAACTGTTTTTCTAATTACATCTGTAATCATCTCTATTTTCACTGATTCGTAACGGACACAATTGTTAGTAACAATTAAAGACATTTCGTCAATTCATACTCCGATTGCTGCTCCAACACGCGTAAAACCACCTTGAAGTCGTCGGGCAAGCGTTGCCAAATCTGTTCAACAATGGGTTGCGGAATGGCTTTGTAAAACGCTTCGGCAATGCCGCCAGTAATGCAGGCAAGCGTATCGCTGTCGCCGCCGAGCGAGACTGCCAGACGTATGGCCGACTCAAAATCGGTGCTGTCTAAAAATGCAATTATCGCCTGCGGCACCGTCTCCTGGCAACTCTCCTCGAAGTGGTATGTCGGGCGGATTTCGTCGCAAATGCGCTGTAAATCATATCCATACGTGCATTCAATGTGTGAGCGGATTTCTGCTTTCGTTTTTCCATTTCTTGCCAGAAATATGGCGGCGGCGGTTGCTTGTGCGCCTTTTATCCCTTCGGGGTGATTGTGGGTGATTTCGGCCGATATTTTGGCCACACTTGTTGTTTCATCCAACGTGCCGAACATCCAGCCCACGGCACTCACACGCATTGCCGAGCCGTTGCCCCACGAGTTGTAGGGCTTGCGCTCGCGCCCGCTGAACAGCCAGCCGTAGAACGAGCCGCCGTAGCCGCCAATCGGGTTGGGGTATTCGTCGGCAAAACGCTCCATCGACGCTTCCAACTCTCGGTGGGTGTGCATTTTATCGCGCAAAAGCCAGTCGGCCACGGCAACGCTCATTATTGAATCGTCGGTAAACTCGCTCCGCTCCGAAAAAAGCGGAAAATCAGTGGTCTTGATATTGTCAAATTCGTATATCGAACCGACAGTGTCTCCAATTATTGCACCTAACATTGCTCAATTTTTAATTCTGCCTCCACTTTGCGGCTATCGGCATCTCCGTTATAAAATTACAGTTTTCTCAAACAAAGGCAAAGCGCCCAAGAGCGCCTTGCCTTTTGCAACTTACTTTTTCGGCACAAAGGCATAAGTCTTGCCGTTGCCGCCGATTGACTTCGCTTCGCCGCCTAAAAGACGTGCGGCGTTCTGCAACTCACCAATTGAGTTGTAGGTTTGAACGTTTCCGTTCGGGAAATTTAACTGATACATAAACGTTTAGTATTAGTTTGCCTCCACTTTACGGCTATCGGCATCTCCGTTTTTATTCTGAATTTAACGCTTGTCGCAGTTGTTTTAGGCCAGCACGCATAGCGCTTCCACCGCATCGCATATCAACTGCTCGGACAGAGCGAAGGCCAGGGCAGCATTGGTGTTGCCATTGATAATATTGTGCGGATTCAGTAGGCGCAGTTCGTCAACGTTCGGCACAAGTTTGGCAATGCCTTCTTGGGCTTTTTTCATACGCAGCGAGCCCTCGAAACGGAACGGCACTGACACAACCGCAAAAACCGCTTTGCTCGCTGCTTTGGCATCTTGCGCCACCGCAATAGCGGCACTGGTACCGCAGTTGCCACCCATTCCTGCCACAACAATCACAGATTTTACATCGTCAGTCATTAGTTGGCTGAATGGCTGGACAGCAAATTCGAGATAATCCTGACCGCAAGCGGTGTCGCCGTAGTCAAGGCTTTTATCAACTCTTCGTGCAAATAGTCCAGGCTGCTCGCTGTCGAGTAACAGGCGTTTTGACACTTCGACCGATTCCAAATCACGTTGGTCGGTGTCGCACGCAACAGTGGTAACTTCTGCAAGTTCGCTATTTTGCATAAGGGCAGCAACCTTGCATCCGAAGCCACCGACACCAATAACCAATACTTGTTGAGCATTCTGCTCATTTCCAATGGAAATGTTTGTTTTCATATCATTATATTTTAAAAACTGGACACAATAATACACGCTCGCACTCCCAAATAATGGGAGCCTGAAACGTTTTTTTTGCGATTTTCTTCAAAAACTGAAATATCTTTTCGGAATAAAAATGGCTATCGATTTTGCATTATCGTAAATAGATAGTGAAATTGAAGGGGGCGACAATGGTATTTTATTTATTAACTTATAGTTATAAGTTCTCTATCATAGTTTTTTGTTGCCTAAAATCACTATTTCCTTTCAATTTTGATACAAATTCAACCTCTTAACGTGAGTTAAAGCGTTTCAAAAAACAGTCACTGACAGGCTTGCCGTGTAAGTTCGATTTTCTTTGGCCATTCGCTCATAAAACGGTCATACACAGTGTATTCGCGGTCGTTTTTGTGAACAAGTTCGAGACGGATAAGCTTGTCTAACGCGCTGCGCACGCTACTTGCAGCTTTCAGGTGGTACTTCATAATAAACTCGCCCGACGTTATCTCGGCCTCGCTGCATTTTACTTTTAAAATCCGCAACTCCACTGCGAATTTTCAATGAAAATGTGAAGTTGTACTGCGAATTTTCAATCGTTTTCGGGTTACAAACTACTAGTCCCCAACACCAAAATCCATCTCACAAAATCACCTTCGCAATCGCCGCGCAAGCCTCAGCGTCGGCAAGGGCGTGGTGGTGGTTTTCGAGAATGTAGCCGCAGGCGGCCGACACGGTGTGCAACTGGTGGTCAGGCAAATCTTTGCCAAAGTGCCGACGTGCGGCCACACAGGTGCAGAAGAACTGATAGTCAGGATAATCCATACAGTAGGTTTGGAACACGGCTTTCAGGCAGCGTTCGTCGAACGACTTGTTGTGCGCCACAAGCGGCAAGCCTTTGATTTTGGGTTCAATCTGCGCCCAAACGTCGGGAAAGAGCGGCGCCGAGTCGGTGTCTTCGCGGCTCAAACCGTGCACCTGCTGGCAGAACCACGCGTAATAGTTGGGCTCGGGCCGAATGAGCGAGTAGAACGAATCGACAATCTCGCCGCCGCGCACCACAACCACGCCTACACTGCAAACGCTTGAAGGTGAGCCGTTTGCTGTCTCAAAATCGATTGCTGCAAAATCTTTCATAGTTTAAGGTTTATCAGTCTATAAAACGCTTGTTGATTGATTATCAGAGTATAATAAAGGTCAATTTTTGCCTTTTGTCTTTTTGTTGGCTCGCAACGTTCGTTCGGCCTCTTCGCGGAATTTCTCGCGCAGCCATTCGGGTTCTAGCACTTCAAGGCTGGGCCCATAGGCGCGCAATTCGCGGTAAAAATCCTCGGTGTAGCCCCGTTCATCGTCGTTGGCCAAAAACAGAGTGAAACCAAATGTGTTGTCGCCAAGGAAAACCTGTGTTGGGTGCAGCGGCATTGTGTGCAGGTAATTGGCCTGATAATCGTTTAGTCTTATCACAACTTCCTCAGGTTTTTCGCCAGGCTCGCGGTTGGGCATAGTCACTCCGTAAATGTGTTCGAAATACTTCTCGATATTGAAGTCGGCGGGGATTTTATAACTGTCGTCTGTGCGCTCAATACTTTTAATGCGATCGTCGAGCGCGTAGGTGAGCACTTTGTTGTTGTGCTCCTTCACCTGCGCAACCATATACCACCGTTGGCGGAACTGCTTCAGGCCGTACGGTTTAACCGTTCTTGTGGTAGGTTCGCTACTACCAAATTTCTCGTGCGTTATCCGCAGCACCTTGTGGTCACGCATCGCCTCAAGAATATCGGTCAAAAACCGATTTTCCATCGGCTCGAACATTATCTGGCTTTGCAGTTCGCGGCTATATTTCATCAAGTTGCTGATGTAAAACGAGTCAATCAACCAATGGTGATAATTGCTCTGTTTTTTCTCGAAGTTTTCCGCAAAATAGTACCGTCTTTCTTTCTCGAAATCACATTCAATGCTGATGTCGAATAAATCCTCAACATCTTTTCTCCATCGGTGGAAAGTGCTTTCAGCCAATTTTTCATTAAACACATCGTTCCAAAGGTTTCTTATTTCAACTCCAGTGCGTCCGCCAATGTGTTCCGCCAGCCAAATAAGGCGGCTGATTTGTTGTCCAAAACTCGTCTTGCTCATATTTTCCCTTTTAATATTGACGCAAAGATAAGCGTCCTCACTCCCAAATAATGAGAGCGTGATTAAAAAATCAATAACGATTGTTGAAGACAAAAAAATTGGCCCCATTTAGATAGAACCAACTTTCAAAATCTTAACTAATTCGCAGAATGTGCGGAACGTTTTCCGCATTTCAGTGTGTTTTGTGGTTATAAGATTGCTTTTGCTGCGCGGAAATGAGAGAACCGCACATAGGTTCAGCCCTCCGGACTAGGGTTAGTGACGTGGCGAGCCACCACGGGGAACGCTTCAATCACTTGCGATTATGCAGATTTTGTCCTCCTGAAAATATCGACACGACGATTGTTATGCATTATCGATTCGCGAAAAATTAATGAAACAAGCAAAATCATCAAAATCATTCATACAGTTTTAATAGGTTAAACTTAAATTATAATGTATTTATGCCGCATAAGGCAGTATCACATATAATTAAATTGGTGAGACAAAAATAGACATCTGTTTGAAATATGCAAAGCAAAATATGGAACGAAAAACAGTGGGTGTTATTAGATCATCCAAAGTGCATTTTTTGCTTTACTGTCCGCCTTACAAAACATGGTCTACCTTCAAATTCAAAAAAAATATCGACAAATCTGCAATAACTTCCTACTGGCGGCAATACATCATAAAAAAGATTTATCTAAATTTGGGGAAACACTTGCAACTATTTTGAGGAAGCGGTTTTCAATCTTGTGTGGGCTAATTATGACGGCTGTTTGCGCCAACGCGCAGAACAATGCCGCTATGCCCGTTTTCGACACCTACGAGCACGATTTTGGCACTATCAGTGAGGCCGACGGACCTGTGAGCCACGTGTTCCACCTGCTCAACAATTCCGACAAGAGCGTTGCCATTTCGCGCGCCGTTCCTGGCTGCTCGTGCATAAACGCCGACTTTGTGAGCACGCCCGTTGAGCCTGGCAAGATGACCGATGTGGTTGTCACCTACTCGCCGTCGGGTGCGGTGGGCGACACTTACCGCACCATTGAGATTATGGCCGCCGACGGCCGCAGCCTGGGCACGCTCTCAACCAAAGCCAACGTGGTGCCCGCCGACCGCAGCATTCAGGAACGCTACTTCTACACGCTCGCCGATATGCTCTACGCCAACAAGAATACGCTGCCTTTCGGCTACGTCTATCAAGGCAAAATGGCTCAAAAACAAGTATTTATAGCCAACGCGTCGGACCGAGCGATGAACCTTGAGGTGCAGACCACACCAACGCCCGAACTGCGCGCCGTGGCCCCTTACAGGCTCGAGGCAGGACGCGAATCGGCCATAACAATCACCTACACAATGCCCGACGACAAATCGCTTTTCCGCACTTTCAACGATACTATCTGGCTGATTGTCAACGGACAGAAGGCACGAGTGCCTGTGGCTGTTTCGGCCATTTGTCTGGCGAAAACTGACGAGAGCGCGGCCGCACCGCAGATGACCACCTATCCGTCGGAAGGAAAACTTGAAAGCGGCTGGCTGTCGAGCACCTTATCGGGAACTATCAGCCTGACTAATAACGGGAAAGCCGACCTTGTGATTCACGCCGTTGAGAAACCCGACGGCGTGCGGGTGAACATTGGCGGCGGAACGGTGGTGAAGCCTGGGCGGAAAATCGACGTTAAAGCCGAAACCGAACAGGGTGGGAAATTCAGCGTGAAAATCTTCACCAACGACCCACAGCGACCATTTAAGGAATTAATTTTCAGTAACAATAATAATTAGGAAATGCAAATGAGCAGATTTTTCAAACCATTAGCACTGGCCGCCGTTGCGGTCGCATTCGTATCCTGCGGGCAGAAATACGAATATCCGTTCCAAAACCCGAAACTCTCGATAGACAAGCGGGTTGAGAACCTTATCTCACTTCTCACACCAGAAGAGAAAGTGGGCTTGATGATGAACAAATCAATATCGATTGACCGACTGGGAATCCCGTCGTACAACTGGTGGAGCGAGGCTTGCCACGGCGTTCGGCAGGACGGCTACACGGTTTATCCGCAGCCTATCGGTATGGCGGCTTCGTTCAGCCCCGAACTGTTCTACAACGTCTTCTCGACCGTTTCGGACGAGGCTCGCGCCAACTGGAACCGCACCAACCACAGCGATTCGTCGCTCTTCAACGTGCCGATGGGCGTCACCTACTACCCTGGCAACCCCGAGTTGACCTTCTGGTGCCCCAACGTGAACATTTTCCGCGACCCGCGCTGGGGACGTGGTCAGGAAACCTGCGGCGAGGACCCGTATCTGACTAGCGTTCTGGGCGTTCAGACCGTGCTGGGAATGCAGGGCAACGACAAGCACTACTTCAAAACTCACGCTTGCGCAAAACACTACGCCGTGCACAGCGGTCCCGAGCCGTTGCGCCACTCGTACGACGCACGCGTGTCGATGCGCGACCTGTGGGAAACCTATCTTCCCGCCTTCAAGAAACTTGTGACCGACGCCAACGTGCGTGAGTTTATGTGCGCCTACAACCGCTACGAGGGCGTTCCGTGCTGCGCTAGCGACCGTCTGCTGCAGAACATTCTGCGCGACAAATGGGGCTACGACGCCATTGTGCTCACCGACTGCGACGCTATCAACAACTTCTACAACAAGAACCAACACGGCACCCACGACGGTCCGCTGTCGGCTTCGGTTGACGCCGTGCTGAACGGCACCGACCTTGAGTGCGGCAAAGTGTTTATGGTTCTGACTCAAGCACTTAACGAAGGCAAGATTACCGAGGCCGAACTCGACAAGCACTTGCGCAAGACTCTGCGCGGCCGATTCGAACTGGGTATGTTCGACCCTGCCGAAATGCTGCCGTGGGCCAATCTGGGCGAGGACGTTATCAGCAGCGAGTCGAACGACGCTCTGGCTGTTCAGGCCGCACGCGAGTCGATGGTTCTGCTGAAGAACAACGGCATTCTGCCACTCTCGAAAGAGATTAAGAGCGTGCTGGTTGTTGGCCCCAACGCCGACGACGCCAAACTGCTCGAAGGCAACTACGGCGGCTCGCCAACCAAAGAGCACACACACTCGCTTTTGGAAGGTATCAAGAACGCGCTGCCTAACGCAAATGTCAAATACTCAAAAGGTTGCCAACTCACTGACGACTACAACACATTCTATCACCTGCCCGATTTCAACGACGGCAAGGGCGTGAAAGTTGAGTTCTGGAACAACAGCGAGATGAAGGGCAATCCTGACGTTACTGGCGATTACACTACATTGAATTTCAGCACTTTCGGCGCTTACGGATTTGCCGAGGGTATTCGCACCGACAGTCTTTCTGTCAGAATCACTGGCACTTACAAAGCCACATTCAGCGGCCCGATGAGTTACACCATTTCGTCGGACAACGGATATGTGTTCAAGGTGAACGGCAAGGTTGTTGAAGACGCCAAACCTGGAATGGGTCGCGGCGGATTCGGCTTCGGCTTTGGCCGCCGTGGCGTCGAGTACAAGACTTTCGACGTGAAGGCTGGTCAGACCTACAATATCAGCATTGAGTACAAGCGCGGCGCTGGCCCGTTTGCAATGCTTCGCGCCGACTTCTGCGAGCGCAAATACGCCGATTTTGTCGAGGAAAAGAAGATGGCTGCCGATGTTGACGCAATCATTGTTATCGGCGGTATTTCGGCCCAACTTGAGGGCGAAGGCGGCGACAAGGCCGACATTGAACTGCCTGCCGTTCAGCAGCGTCTGATTAAGGCTATGCACGAAACTGGCAAGCCTGTTGTCTATGTCAACTGCTCGGGCTCGTGCATTGCGTTCGCAAGCATTGAGGACCAAATTGACGGACTCATTCAGGCCTGGTACGCAGGTCAGGGCGGCGCAAAGGCTCTGGCTGAGGTGCTCTTCGGCGACTTCAACCCGTCGGGCAAACTGCCTGTTACGTTCTACGCTTCGAACAACGACCTGCCTGACTTCCTTGACTACAGTATGGCAAACCGCACATATAAATACTTCACTGGCACGCCGCTCTACGCCTTCGGCTACGGCCTGTCGTACACCACTTTCGAGTACGGCGAGGGCAAACTGTCGGCCACAGAGATGGACAAGAAAGGCAGCGTAACTATCACTGTTCCTGTCACCAACACAGGCAAACGCGACGGTGCCGAGATTGTTCAGGTTTACGTGAAGGCTCTGGATTACCCCGAGGCGCCAATCAAATCGCTCAAAGGATTCCAAAAACTGCAAATCGCTGCAGGACAGACTGCTACGGCTACTATCACGCTCAATGGCGAATCGTTTGAATACTACGACGCTTCGATTGACGAACTCTCGACACGCGCAGGCAAATATCAGATTCTGTATGGCTGCTCGTCGCTCGACAAAGATTTGAAATCGATTGATTTTGAAGTGAAATGAAACTGCGGACGGGGATGCGGAAACGTGCCCCCGCCCCATTCACAAATAAATATTTAACAACTATTAAACGTAATTGAGATGAGAAAATCAATTCTATTCGGATTTGCGGCTCTGACAATGGTTAGTTGCTGCAACAACAGCGGCTGTAATCTATCGTGCTGCGACAACTCGAAGAATCCTGTGCTCACTATCGAGGGCGGTCAGGTTCAAGGTGTTAAAACTGAAACTGAAGGCGTGCTTGTTTATCGCGGCATTCCGTACGCTGCAGCGCCAATACGCGATTTGCGCTGGAAGGCTCCACAACCAGTTACTCCTTGGGAAGGCGTTAAGGTTTGTGACCGTTTTGCCAACCCAAGTTACCAACACATTCAGTACAAAGGTGGTTACTACACCGAATGGGGCTATGGCGACGAAGCACCTTTCTCTGAAGATTGCCTTTATTTGAACGTTTGGACAAAAGCTTCAGGCAAGGTTGACGCAAAACTTCCTGTTGCAGTTTGGATTCACGGTGGTGGCTATCGTGAAGGCTTTGGCACAGAGCCCGAATTCGATGGTCAGGAATGGGGCAACAAAGACGTTGTTCTTGTAACAATCAACTATCGTCTTGGCGTATTCGGATTCCTTGCTCACCCTGAACTTTCTGCAGAAAGCGAAAATGGTGTTTCTGGCAACTATGGCATTCTCGACCAAATCGAATCTTTGAAATGGGTTAAGAAAAACATTGCACAATTCGGTGGCGACCCTGACAATGTAATGATATTCGGACAAAGTGCAGGTGGTGGCAGTGTTCGTACAATCTGCGAATCGCCGCTTGCCCGCGGACTCTTCCACAAGGCAGTCATTATGAGTGCTGGCGGTCTTGGCGGTATGGGTGGCGGCCGTATGCGTATGCCTGCAGGTTTCAACTTCGGCAACTTTGGCAACCGTCCTGCTGAGAAGAAAATCGCTGCTTACAAAGCACCACAAGCCCCTGAAAACCTTAACGCTCTTCAACGTGCAGAGTTCAACACTAAAGTGATTATGGATTGGGCTGGCTATAACACACTGGCCAAGATGCGTGCCGCTGAAACCGAAGTAATGCATACTGTTGGCACAATTTATTCGAATGCAACTGGCAACTTTGGCGGTATCACTGCTATGCCGATGGTTGATGGCTATGTTTCTCGCGAAAGTTTCGATGAGGCTGCTCTCGACGGCACACTTGCTGATGTTCCTTATATGATGGGTTACACACTCGACGATATGGGCGATATGTCAAGTGGCATTGCCGCATTTGGCTTAAACCGCGACAGCGTTGGCAACAAATGCTATGTTTATGAATTCGCCCGTCCATTGCCTGACGACGGCTCGCACCCTGAAGTTACTCAACGCTTGAAAGGCGCTTTCCACTCGTCAGACCTGTGGTTTGTATTTAAATCACTCAAACATTGCTGGCGTCCTTGGACCAAGGGCGACTGGGACCTTTCAGAGAAGATGCTGACCGCTTGGACCAACTTTGCCAAATACAGCGACCCGAACGGCCCGCAAGGCGGCGAATGGACTCCATACACCAAAGAGAACAACAAGTTTATGCTCTTCAAACTGAACGACGCTGATGTAGAAAATTCAGAGATGGGCGACCCGATTAAGTCAACCCTTGGTGGTGGCTTCGGATTTGGCCCCGCTCCTGCTCCAGCACCGGCTGCTAAATAAGTTGGCTGGGTGATTAATTGATAAAAGCGCCTCTGGTTGGGCGCTTTTTTTGTGTGTTTGTAAAAGAGTTTTGAATTATAGTTCAAAACTATCATTAGCTTGCCAATTGCAGACACAATTTTCAAACACAATTATAAAATGACAAGCCTTGCCGCAAAAAAAATATTGCTGCAAGGCTTTTTTGCACGCTTTTTGTACAACATTGCGCCGTCGGTTCCGAAAACCGGCTGATTAGTATGCTGCGGCTGCATTCCGCGGTTGTGGCAAAACATTGAATCACATAATAATAAATATATGAAAGGACTAAAAATCATTGTCTTGGCCAAACAGGTGCCCGACACCCGCAACATTGGCAAAGACGCTATGAAAGAGGACGGAACTGTGAACCGTGCCGCCCTACCGGCTATTTTCAACCCCGAAGACCTGAACGCTCTTGAGCAGGCTCTGCGGCTGAAAGACCAGTTCCCCGGAACCGAAATCACTATGCTGACTATGGGCCCGGGACGTGCAAACGAGATTCTGCGCGAAGGTATCTACCGCGGTGCCGACGACGGAATCCTGCTCACCGACCGCGCCTTTGCAGGTGCCGACACGCTTGCAACTTCTTACGCTCTGTCGTGCGCCATTCGTCGCATTAAAGACTTCGACGTTATCATTTGCGGACGCCAGGCTATCGACGGCGACACCGCACAGGTTGGCCCGCAGGTTGCCGAGAAACTGAATATTCCGCAAATCACATACGCCGAGGAGATTGTGGCTGCCGACGACAAGAAAATCCGCGTTAAGCGCCGTCTTGAGCGCGGTGTTGAGACCGTTGAGTGCCAATATCCCGTGCTGGTTACGGTGAACGGCTCGGCCGCACCCTGCCGCCCACGCAACGCAAAACGCCTGATGAAGTACAAAAAAGCCACAGGCAAGAGCGAGCGCGCCAACAACGAGGCTCTCGAGAAACAGGTTGCCGCAAAACCTTATCTCGACATTAACGAGTGGACAGTGAATGACATTGAGTGCGATGTGAACCAACTCGGTCTGGCAGGCTCGCCAACCAAAGTGAAACAAATCGAGAACATTGTCTTCCAGGCCAAAGAAGCCAAAGTCTTGGGTAACAGCGACGCTGAAATCGACGACCTGATGAAAGAACTGATTGCAAACCACACCATTGGTTAATGCGTTGGCAATCAATGATATTTAAGAATCAGTAAACACAAAAACAGATGAACAACATTATAGTATATTGCGAATTTGAAGATGGCCGCGTTGCTGACGTAAGCCTTGAACTGCTTACCAAAGGCCGCAAACTGGCCAACAAACTCAACTGCAAACTCGAGGCGCTCATTATCGGAGCAAACCTTGACGGCGTTGAGAAACAGGTGTTCCCCTACGGCGTCGACACAGTCTATTTGGCTGCCGACAAGCGTCTGGAGCACTATCAGACACTGCCCCACACGTCAATCGTCTGCAAACTATTTGAGGAGCAGAAACCGCAAATCGCCTTTATGGGCGCAACCACCGTTGGCCGCGACCTTGGCCCGCGCGTGTCGTCGAAACTGCACAGCGGCCTGACCGCCGACTGCACCAACCTTGAAATCGGCCCGCACACCGACGTGAAGACAGGCAAGAGTTACGAGGACCTTCTCTATCAGATTCGTCCCGCATTCGGCGGCAACATTATCGCCACAATCGTCAACCCCGAGTGCCGTCCGCAGATGGCCACCGTTCGCGAAGGCGTGATGAAAAAAGAGATTTTCAAGGCCGACTACAAGGGCGAGGTTGTCAAACTTGATGTAAACAAATACGTTAGCGCCACTGATTTCGCCGTCAGCATTATCGACCGCCAGATTGAAAAATCAAAAATCAACATTAAAGGCTCGCCGATAATCGTATCGGGCGGCTACGGAGTGGGCTCGAAAGAGAACTTCCAACTGCTGTTCGATTTCGCGTCGCTAATCAACGCCGAAGTGGGCGCAAGCCGCGCAGCCGTTGACGCTGGTTGGGTTGAGCACGAGCGCCAGATTGGCCAGACAGGCGTAACCGTTCGTCCGAAACTCTACATTGCCTGCGGCATATCGGGCCAAATCCAGCACATTGCAGGAATGCAGGAGTCGAGTATGATTATCTCAATCAACAGCGACCCCAACGCCCCAATCAACAAGATTGCCGACTACGTGATTACAGGCACCATTGAGGACGTTCTGCCGAAATTGATTAAGTATTACAAACAGAACTCTAAATAAATCAGACAATTATGGCTAATTTTTATACAGACACCCCCGAACTCAAATTCCATTTGAACCACCCGCTGATGAAGCGCATTGTTGAGTTGAAAGAACGCAACTATGCCAATGCGGGCCAGTTCGATTTCGCGCCAGCCGACTTCGACGACGCAATGGACAGTTACGATAAAGTGCTCGATGTTGTTGGCGAGATTTGCGGCGAGATTATCGCCCCGAACGCAGAAGGCGTGGACCACGAAGGCCCCGTTTGCGCCAACGGCCGCGTAACTTATGCAAGCGGCACGTCGGTCAATCTTGACGCAACACGCAAGGCAGGACTCTGCGGCGTGAATATGCCGTACCGCTACGGCGGACTGAACTTCCCGACCGTTCCCTACCTGATGGCCGCCGATATGGTGTCGCGCGCCGACGCAGGCTTTGAGAACCTTTGGGGCCTGCAGGACTGCGCCGAGACAATCTACGAGTTTGCCGACGACGACCAGAAGCAGCGCTACATTCCGCGCATTTGTGAGGGCGAGACAATGTCGATGGACCTGACCGAGCCCGATGCTGGTTCCGACCTGCAGTCGGTGATGCTCAAGGCCACTTTCAGCGAGGCCGACAACTGCTGGTATCTGAACGGCGTTAAACGATTCATTACCAATGGCGATGCCGACATTCACCTTGTGCTTGCTCGCTCTGAGGAAGGCACCCACGACGGCCGCGGCCTTTCAATGTTTATCTACGACAAGCGCAACGGCGGAGTAACCGTGCGCCGCATTGAGAACAAGATGGGTATCAAGGGCTCGCCGACCTGCGAACTTGTGTTCCGCAACGCCAAAGCCGAACTCTGCGGAAGCCGCAAGTTAGGCCTTATCAAATATGTGATGTCGCTGATGAACGGCGCGCGTCTGGGCATTGCCGCACAGTCGGTTGGCCTGTCGCAGGCCGCCTACAACGAGGCTCTCTCATATGCCCGCGACCGTCAGCAGTTCGGTCACCCGATTATCGAGTTCAGTGCCGTTGCCGAATTGCTGGCAACAATGAAGGCGAAACTCGATGCAAACCGCACAATCCTTTATGAAACAGCACGTTTCGTTGATATGTACAAAACTTTGGAAGACATATCGAAGGAGCGCAAACTCACACCCGAGGAGCGCGACGAGTGCAAGCGCTACAACCGTATGGCCGACGCCTTCACACCGCTGGCAAAAGGCTTGGGCAGCGAGTTCGCCAACCAGAACGCCTACGACTGCATTCAGGTTCACGGCGGTTCGGGCTTTATGAAGGACTACACCTGCGAGCGTCTTTACCGCGACGCCCGTATCACAAGCATTTACGAAGGCACCACACAACTTCAGGTTGTTGCCGCAACACGCTATGCCACAACTGGTTTCTATCTTTCGATGATGAAAGACTATGCCGCACAGCCCGTTGCCGACGATTTGAAGCCGATGCACGACGTTCTTGACCGTATGACAGCCGAATACGAGGAAACGGTGGCCTACGTTATGGGCAAAGAGTCGCAGGAGTTCATTGAACTGCACGCCCGCCGTATGGTTGAGATGGCAGGCTACACCATTATGGCCTACCTGTTGATGCTCGATGCCAGCCGCGACGCAATGTTCCGCCGCTCGGCCGAAATATTCCTGAAATTCGCCCGCACGCAAAACGCACAGCGCTCAATCTTCATTAAGGAGACGGACACAGCCGATGTTGAGACATTCAAAGTGAAATAAACAATTGGTTTTTTAATAAGGGAAAGCCAGTCACCCTCGTGGTGGCTGGCTTTTTTTATTGATTGAATTGATGTGTCGAAAAGTTAAAGAGTTGAACTTGCAACAAACTCTCTTGTTGCCGGAGAAACTGTTTTTTTTTATTTTTTTTGTAAAACTCGCATTTTTAAGGGGAAACACAAATGACATAGGCTGGCGAAGTTATTAACAATTAGGGGTGCCGGCTCTATAAAAAACATTGTCATACAATTATTTATGTAATTGTGCATTTTTCTGTCGAGTATATGCCGAAGCGACATGTTTTTTTTATAAAATGCGCCCTCAAATGAATTGCCCATATGACTAGTGCCGTGGGTAATTTATACGCCCGACTATTGAGCCGGAATCCAAATTATGAATATTGTTTAATTATTGATTATAAATACTTTACAAACCAAGAAAAACAAAGCCTGTTTTGAGCTTAAAAAAATGCGTAAATAATTAATTAACAAAATTATACAAACCAATAAAACAAATTCAACAAATGAAAAGAATAACAACAATTCTGTCTTGCCTACTGTTTGGCGCAAGCGTTGCACAAGCCGAGAGCATTAATATGCCTCAAACAGGCACAACCAATGTTGACCTAAGCGACAAAAACGCCGGTTATACTCTGACGATATACGACAACGGCGGACCCAACGGCAATTACAGCGACTATTGCAACGGCAACATTATAATCACCGCCTCACAATCAACCGCAATACAAGTAACAGGTACTTCTAACACCGAGGGTAGTTGCGACTATCTGTATTTTTACAATGGAAACAGTACGTCATCAGCTCAGATTGCCGTATACACCGGTGAAAACAAAATCGTTAACGTTGAGAGCAGCAGTAACCAAATGTTAATCAATTTTACCAGTGATTACAGCGTGATTAGAAGCGGGTTTAATCTGACTGTTACTTTAATACCTTCGATTATTGACGGTGATTTTGTTTATGCTGACGAAGAAAAGACCATAGTGAAAAAATACACGGGGTCAAACACTATGTTAGTTTTGCCAAGAACAGTTACAACCATTTCCGACAACGCCTTTTCCGGTTGCAGCAGTCTTACAAAAATTATAATACCAAGTACCGTAACAACTATTGGCAACAATGCTTTTTTGAATTGCAACAATATTACTACGGTGAGCATACCAAACTCTGTCACATCAATCGGCGCTAACGCATTCAAAGGCTGCAACAGCCTCAAGACATTGTATTACAACACAAATGCCGTTGGATTACAATTCCAAAACAACACAAGCCTTGAATCAGTCACCATAGGAAACGATGTTACAAACATTGCGGCCAACGCTTTCAGTGGTTGTACAAACCTCCAATCGCTTGTCATACCAAACTCGGTTACAAACATCGGAAGCAACGCATTCAATAACTGCAATATCAAATATCTTTCGTATGACACCGAAGCCATTGGCACCATGTTCCAAAACAAAGGAACCCTTAGAACGGTTGTGATTGGCAATTCGGTTGAAAACATTGCGGCCAATACATTCTACAATTGCTATAACCTTAGCGAGGTTGAGCTATCGCCATTAGTGACATCAATTGGTGACAATGCGTTTTACGGCTGTAATATCAATTACAACGAATATGACAATGCCTTGTACATGGGCAGCAGCAAGACTCCGTATCAAATTTTGATAAATGCCACATCAACAGGCATAACAACGTGCAAAATTGCAAACACCTGCGTCGGAATATCAAAATCGGCATTCCAAAATTGCAGCAACCTGACGGAAGTTGATATTCCAAACTCTGTTAAAAACATTGAAAGCAATGCATTCTATGAATGCACAAGCCTTATATCGGCCGAGATACCAAGCTCGGTAAAAAACATTGGCGCCTACGCATTCTACAACTGCTACCGCCTTACATCACCAATTGAGATACCATACTCAGTAACAAAAATAAATGATTACGCCTTCTATAACTGCAACAATATCAGCGAGGTAAATATACCGAATTCAGTTACAAGCATTGGAAGCTATGCGTTCTATAATTGCGACAATCTGACTTCAGTTGATATTCCAAACTCTGTTACAAGCATTGGAAGCT
>CAMHPA010000065.1 GCA_946186925.1 uncultured Bacteroidota bacterium
CAAGGGAAAGTCATATACTTCGGATGATTACGTGAACGGAATCAAGTATCTGCTTTACAAGGATACGGGGCTTCTTAGTTCGAAACTGACAAATTATAATCCGAATTTCAATCGCGAAGTATTTAGCGACAAATCTGCTGATGCATATTTCGGCTATGTAACGGGGAAGCCTATGAAGAAACTGTTTGATTGGGTGGAAGAAGACAGAAACTTTAATCCAGAGCATATCAACAGGGTTCTTTCTGGTATGTTTTGTTGTGACACTGTCGATAAGTGGGCTATTTATCATGGAAATGATCCATCGATAACTCATTTTCACGAAGGTGAATTTCATAGAAGATGGAATTCTACTCAGGAAAATTGGATTAACAGTAAAGACGATGATGCTGAAGATCAGATAGGCTCTGTTTTTGCCGTTCAAGGAATTGATTTAAATAAAGTTGGCGTGATGATTGGTCCCGACATCAAGGTAAATGAAAAAGGCGTTCTTGAAGCGGATCCATATCATCATAATAATGAAAACAATAAGTTTACTCAGGAAGAAATGATTGATCCTAGAAATCAATCTGAGTTTACTCTCTTTATTCTAAATCAGTATTATGTCTTGCTTACTCGGGGAATTGATGGTATTAGGTTGGGATTTTGGGAAAATGAAGAATTTAGAAAATACATGGAAAAGACACTGGAAATCAGGTGATGAAGGAATAGACTCACAACATGTATCGTCCTAAAAACGGCTTTTATCACTCTGTTTCCTCCACACAAAACACTCGTTTTGCCATTTTTTTGCTTTCTAACGGCATATATATGATTACTAAATCATTACAAGATTTTTATATCCGGTTTTGTCTGTTAAGTCTACTTTTCAAACACTACGTTCTGCAAATCACGCCGGACTAATCTTCGCTCCAACTCATTGACATTCAACATTACAGGCTCAACAATAAATTCCGGAATATTGAATGAATAAAACATCGCGTCATACTCGGCAGGTGAACGCAATGGTAGTCTAAATGCCTTGGCAGCATTGCCATCATTATCGATATGAGCCAGATAAGGTTGCGTAAAAAGGCCATTCTCGCGTCGACTCGATACCACCATCCATCGTCCATTCGATGACCAGCTGTGATAACTATCAACATCAGAGCTATTTATATTATCCATACAATGAGTTTCGCCAGTGGCAATATTCAACAGCCAGATGTCAGATTCTGGATGCCATATCGAGAATTGTCCATAGTCGGAAAGTGTGTAAGCCACAAAACGGCCATCAGGCGACGGACGCGGAAACGACACGCTTTTACCTATGGCAGAAGCCTTTACAAGTGTATCGACCTTTTTTCCGAACTCACCAGTGCAGCTGTCATAGGCTATGCGACAAAGGTCGTAGCGCGCACTTTCTGGCACCGAATTCACATCAACAGCCTTTGCACTACAGAAATAGAGCCATTGGCCGTCGGACGAAAAATACGGGAATGTCTCAAAATAGTCTGCCGACATTAATAGCGGCGAACTAGCAAGCGTATTTGTCTTTGTGTCAAGCACAACCACATCTGACCAATGATCGATGACCTCAATACGGTTAGGGCTGGCGGAGTGGAACATCTGTCGCGTTTCATTCACCGAATATGCAATGTGCCGCCCATCAGGATGCCACGCCGGATAAACACAATTGCCGCGTGTAGTGTCAGTTCGTGTATTAAATAGTTGTAACTCATTATCCTTAATAATCATAGTGCAACCATAAGCGCCACGAATATGCAGACTCATTCGTTCTGGGTTCAATTGGCAAAAAGAGTGACAATTGACGCAATTGTTCTGTAACAGATTATTTTCGACTATAGTTTTTTGCGTGAAATCAGACAGCTTTCGCTGGTAGATGCCCATACTGCCAAATGTTTCATAAACAGGCGCTATCAGCCTGTAAACCAAACCATAATCGATACTATCTGAGCTAACAAACAACTCAAAAGGCTTGTAACGGATCCATTTACCACCTATTTTCAATGAAACTGTATAAACAATTGATTTACCGACATTTTCAGCGAGTAAAGCGCGCCATTCATCAATATCGAAATCAGTGCTAATTGTCGCTTGTGAATGAATGGTTCTTCCGCCTGATTCACCAACTGTGACATCGATTTTCTCAATATCGCATTCGGCCATGATGTTAAGTGGAGCAATGTTTACGGGTATTGTCACCCGCGCATAGTCGGGTTTGACAGGCGGCAGCGTATCAACAAACGAATCGACTTTAACCGTTTCTGTGCAAGCCATGCACAATACTAACAATAAGATATTTACACAAAATTTCATCGCTATTCTTTAAACAGATAATACCAATATGTGTCACCAAAACGGTCGGTCAGACGCACATCGTGAGGGTTGGTATTGTAAATTTTTCCGAAACTATAGAACTGGTCTAGCAACTGACGGTCTGCTGTTCCAAAATCCTTAACCGCTTCGGGAGTTTTCATACGTAAATGAAAAACAGCCGCTTCACGAAACGCACGCGGGTATGCTGAGCCATAAAAACGACCGCCCAAATCTGCATTACGCATAAACATATCCAGATTTTTGGTTAACAAGTAGTAAGCCATCAAGTATTCATACGCCAATCGATTGTTAGGATTTGATATGAAAGCTTTATACAGCATCATATCTTTCTCTTTTTCTGCATAATAGAAATCATCAACGATTTGTATTCCGCGTTCTTTCTTCCACTCTGCATTTTCGTCGGTACGTTTTTCTTCAATGCGCGAAATACTCTTTCGTGCCCATTTCGCATAAAAAGTTGTATTACAAAGCATTGCAAGATACTTTCGAGCTAAAGTATAGTTCTCTTTAATAATGTTTATTTCGGCCAGCCGCTTAATAACCCGTGCGCTCTCCTGATAATCGGGATTTGCTTTGGCTGCCTCAAACGCAAATCGTTCAGCAAAATTGATAAATCCTAAATGATAGTAAATTTCACTCAACGCCATCGACAAGTCACTATCTATCTCAAAATCAGGAATTAGCCCCGCCGGTCCCATTTGCTTATACGAAAACATCTTGTCACCCAAACGATTTGTTTGGGCTAAGGCAAGATTGATGTAAGCCATTGATAATTCATCATTTGGTTGTTTTTTATCAGCTATTCTAACAATTTTCTTCCAATCTTGCATTCGTGCACAAAACTCAATATCCAATCTGCGATTAGCGGCGAAATCAACATTTCGCACCAAAACCCATCCAGCAACTAAAACGACCAACAACCAGCACGCTAAATCCGGAAACAAGAATTTGCGAGCACTATGGTTTGCTTTACACAACATTCTGTTATTTAGTAAATTATCTATCAACGGCATTACTGTGATAAGGATTGCTGTCGCAATAGCCAGTTTCGGAAGAAAAACCACATACCGTGAATAATCAGCGCCTAAAAATGTTCGTTCAACATTTAACTGAACATTTAACAATTGACGAACGGCAAACGGCAATGCCACCACAATTAGCAGTGACACTAAAGAGCTAATCAACAATATTTTATCGCGATATTTATCAACCATGCCATCACAAAAAATGTATCCCGCGACAAACACAGCTGGTAGGCCGCCAGCAATCCAAAAGGTTATGATTGTTAGTACCGGAAGCAGGGCAGCAGCAATGCGTTTTCGCTTTATACTCTTGATATACAACAACATAAGACAACCTATCAAGATGCACACCAAAACATTGAGCAGTGTTTGTCGCTCAAGCAATGCGCAAATCGGCAAAATAGTGATAACAAAAGCCCATTGCCATCGATATCTGCTTGATTTTGATAATATTGCAACACTTGCAAAAATTGCAGTGGCCAATGTCGATATAAAAACAGCGCCAATCGGCGGGGCAATGAAAAATTGCGTCAAGAACCGTCCCACATACATTGCCAACCCTCCAGGACGCGCAAGCAGACGTGCGAAATAGTCAACTGTTGTCTGAAAAAGCTGGTATTGCTCACCATAACGCAGCGTTGCGCCATACGCGAATGCGAAGAAAACGTACACTACAAGTGCCACGGTCACATATGGTATCGCCTTTTTTATAGTATTCATAATAAGCCAACTGATCATTTGCCCGATAACAAGCGCAAGATAAAAATAAATGAGATTGGCAGTCCGCCAGTCACATAATACTTTAGGAGTTTGCCAACAAAGTGCTCATTTTACGGCAATCGAACACAAATGTTGTTTGTTTCGCACAAAATCACTACCTTCACATCGTTTGCAACTTAATGTTTAACTAAAAACGAATTTGTATGGAACCTGTAGAAATCATTACCATCATTGTGATTGGTGCGTTAGCCGGATGGCTGGGCAGCCTGTTTTTCAAAAAAGGTTTGGGTCTTATCGGCAACATCATTGTCGGTATTTTAGGCTGCATTTTCGGCAGCTGGTTGTTCTTTGAAGTGCTGGATGTCAAGAAGAATTTCTTGTTCACTGGTGATTGGAAATGGCTGAACACCGTTCTTGTCGGCGCAGTTGGCGCAATCATTATTTTGGCAGTTATCAATTTGGTTTTCAAGAAGAAGAAATAACCACAAATCGATTCAAAAAAAGGCTGAACTCACAGTTTGGCCTTTTTTAATGGACAATTGACAATGCCTCAAACCAATACCCAACTCCTAATGCCTAACACCCAACACCTAATGCCTAACACCTAACACCTAAACCATGACCATCACCGACCAACTATTTGCACTACAGGACGTTGCCTTTGGCGATTTTCAAGCCAAACTGATGCCGACCATCGACCGCAGCACCATCATTGGTGTGCGCACGCCGGCACTGCGGAAACTGGCTCAGCAGATTTCCAAAACCGATGCCGCACAAGAGTTTATCGGCCAACTGCCCCACCGCTACTACGAAGAGAACAACCTGCACGCGTTCATTGTGGCACAAACATCTGATTTTGACGAAGCCATGCGGCAGACAGAGCTTTTCCTGCCTCATATCGACAATTGGGCGACCTGCGACCAGTTCACTCCCAAAGTATTCAAAAAACACCCCGATGAATTGTTGAAAGCCGTTAGACGGTGGATTGCAAGCCCGCACACCTACACTGTCCGTTTTGCCATCAAAATGCTGATGACCTTCTATTTAGACAATCTTTTCAGCGACGAATACCCAAAAATGGTAGCCGCCGTCAAATCCGATGAATACTACATTAAAATGATGATTGCGTGGTATTTCGCCACTGCGATGTCAAAACAATACGACGCTGTTATCAGCTACCTGACCGACCACCGTCTCGACACCTGGTGCCACAACAAAACCATACAGAAAGCTATTGAAAGCTACCGCATTAGCGATGAAAGGAAAGCAGTGTTAAGAAGATTAAAAATGTAGTGACGCCACATTGTGATGTTTGTTCCGTGGTTATCAAAACGGGGTTGCTGACGAGTTTTTTGTTTTACCACGAAAAACACAGATGACACGGAATAAAACGGTGTCGCTTCGCGAGAAATTTGAAGAAAATTGAATTAAAAAAATTGAATAAATTTTATAAATCATTGATTTTAAATGATTTTATTTCAAATATTACTACAATTTTTCCCAGACAGGGCGTGCAATAAATAATGTGCTGAAAGCGCAACTACAACCAGCCCATGGCAGAGCGAAGCGACACCATGGTGATTGCATACCCGAACAAACCACGCGCTGAAAGCGCAACAGCTTTCTTTTATTGCTTTTGCCCCTGCTGGGCGTTTGGACTACGGGACTTGCCTACCCACGGCGTTGCCGCGGGCTGACTGCTTTTGCCCCTGCGGGGCGTATTAGAATGGTGTCGCTTCGCGAGAAATTTTTAGAAAATTGGATTTGAAAATTTAAACAAAATTTATAATCGGTTGATTTTGAATGATTTTATTTCAAATTTTATTACAATTTCCGCCCGTTAGGGCGTGCAATAAAAAAAACGGTGTCGCTGACGCGATGGAATCTGTAAATGATTGATTTTTAAATATTCGTGTATTGATGGGAACCATCAACGCATCTTGGCCGTCAGTTCTTCCCCGAAAAATCAATCCCTGCCGAACGGCGCTGCCACCGCTCTTTGGCGAATTTCTGCATATCAATCTGAGTATCAGACTCATCGGTAATTTCCATACCAAGCAGCGTTTCAACCACATCTTCCATTGTGGCAATGCCTTCCATACCGCCATACTCGTCAATCACAAGGGCAATCTGCTGCTTGCGGGTAATCAGAATGTTGTAGAAATTGTAAATCGACGTGTTCTCGTAGCAGTTGATTATCGGTCGGCGCAAGTTCTTGAGTTTCACGTTCTTCTTGCCTTCAGCCAAATAGAGCAGAATGTCCGATTTGAGCACAAAGCCTGTGATGTCGTCAATTGAATCCTTGTAGACTGGGATTCGCGAGTAGCGCAGATTCTCTTTGTTGCTGAAAAAACGCTCGAGAGTGGTGTTCTCGCTGGCGGCCACAACCACCGTTCGCGGCGTCATCACGCTCTTCACTTTCAGCGATTTAAGCTTCACAAGGTTGTTGATAATCTTGCCTTCGCTCGACTCGAAAACGCCTTCGCGCTCACCAATGTTGGCCAAAGCCGCTATCTCTTCGCGGCTCACCGTCTGTCCGCGGCGGCGCGAGAAAAGTTTGGTCAGCGATTCCGACACAAGCACTATCGGATAGATGATATATATCAGTCCCTGAACAATATACGCTATCGGAACGCACAATTCGCGCCAATAGTTTGAGCCGATTGACTTCGGGATTATCTCTGAAAAGACCAAAATCATCACGGTGAGCACGCCCGAAGCAATGCCGAAAAACTCGCTTCCGAACACCGCAACTGCCTGTGCACCAACACCTGCAGCACCAATGGTATTGGCAATGGTGTTGAGCGACAGAATGGCCGCCAACGGACGGTCGATGTTGCGCTTGAGCCGCACCAAAACGCGTCCGCCCCTGCCCTTGTGCGCCACCGATTCGGCATAAGAAATTGATGTTGAGAGCATTACCGATTCTGATACCGAACACAGAAACGATACCAACAGCGCGGTTGAAAGATAAACTATAAGCAGAAACATCTGAATATCAACAAGAAGACTTTCCTATGCCTGAACCGTCAGTTTTTTAAATTCGAACGGCACTTTCACAATCTGCTGATAATCATTGCCCAAATCGAGCATATCTTCATCGGAAAAGTACCAAACGATTGTCACATCGGCACCCGTTTCAAACAGATTTTCAAACTGTTGCATAATCTGAAGCAGATACTTCGATGTGCTGGTGTTGAAATACTCAAGTTCCATGTGAAATTCGGTTTTCTCGGCAGGATGCTTGATATATTGCTCAATCCACTTTGTAATCGGCTCGTAGAAACGAATCGAATTTTCAAGAATCGACCGCCCCAAAAGCCTGAACTGGCCTGTTGTGGCATTGAAAATCACTGTGGGGCGGCTGGTGTTGCCGTCTATCTGGAAAACGCTGGCTGTTATAGTGTCCATCCGATTCAATTTTATTCGACAAAAGTATTTAAATATTGCAACAATACAAACGTTTGCATAAAATGATTACGTGAAAAAGGCCGATTTGTTTCAAACATTTCATTTGTTCGCAAACATTTTAAAAAAAACACCGCCGACATACATTTATCGCACAAGATGTCTATATTTGGCTACGATTTTTCGTGATAAACACAAAACAATGAAACACAATTTTTTATTTGTTGCAATGGCCGCTTTCGCATTTGCAGCGTGCGGTGGCAACGAGCAAATTAAGGTGGCCTGCGTGGGCGACAGCATCACCGAAGGCCACGGAATCAAAATCCAAAGCCGCGATGACTACCCTGTGGTGCTGAACCGCATTTTGGGCGACGGCTACAGCGTGCAGAACTGCGGAAAAAGCGGCACCACGGTGCAAAAAGATGCCGATTATCCGTACTGGATTTGCAAGGAATTCTCGAACGCCGTGGCACTCAACGCTGACATTGTGGTCATCAAACTTGGCACAAACGACACCAAGCCGCAGAACTGGAATGCCGAGCGTTTCAAAACTGACTATCAGTCGCTTATCGACACTTTGAAAACGAACGGGCGCAATCCGCAGATTTTTGTCTGCACCCCCGCACCCGCCTTCAGCCACGGCTGGGGCATCAACGACTCGGTGATTGTGGCGGGCGTGATTCCGGCTGTGACCGAGATTGCCAAAGCAAACAATCTGACAATCATCGATTTGCATAAAGAATTGGCCGACAAACAGCAATACTTCAAGGTTGACGGCATCCATCCCGACGAAGCAGGTGCGGCGTTTATGGCCGAAGTAATCGCGAAAGCAATAAAAAAAGACTAACAACTTAATACAATAAAGTAATGAAAACCACTATTTTATCAGCAATGGCAGCCATCTGCCTGACAGCCGCTACACAAACGGCAAACGCGCAGTTCCCCGGACAACCCGCACCGAAGGAACCCCAAAAAATCATCGACCTTTGGAATGGCAAGATTCCGGGCGCAAAAAACGTTGACGCAAGCAAACTCGACGAAGTAAGTACCAAATCTTTCTTTGCGAGAGATATTAAGGTGCCGTCGATAGCCTACTATCCTGCCGACGAGAACCCGACAGGCACGGCTGTTGTTGTCTGCCCCGGCGGCAGCTATGCAGGTCTGTCGTACGCTTTTGAAGGAGTCAACCAGGCTGCGTGGCTCAACTCTATCGGCATTTCGGCTTTTGTTTTGCGCTATCGTATGCCAAAAGATGAGTTTATGGAAAAACGCTGCGACGGGCCGCTGCAGGACGCTCAGCAGGCTATTCGCTACGTGCGCAGCCACGCCGCTGAGTACGGTATCAACCCTGACCACATCGGCATTGTGGGCTTCTCGGCTGGCGGACATCTGGCTTCAACGGCATCGACTCACTTCAATGACGAAGTGTACAAACCGGCTGAAAATGTGAGCGCAAGACCCGATTTTGCAGTGCTCGTCTACCCGGTCATCACAATGGAACCGAGCTACAGCGAAAAAGGCACGCGCGAGTCTCTTATCGGCCCCGACGCTGACCAAGCTTTAATCGACCGTTTCTCGAGCGAGAAACAGGTTACCAATGAAACTCCGACGACGTTCCTGGCTCACGCTATGAACGACAAACTGGTGCCTTACACAAACAGCGTCAATTACGCCAACGCTTTGCGCGAAAAGGGTGTTGAGTGCGAGCTGCACCTTTATGCCCGCGGCGACCACGGTCTTGGCGCAAGAAATCCGATTGAGACTCAAGCCTTCTGGCACGACGCCTGCGAGAAATGGCTGCGTATGAACGGATGGGTGAAGTAATTTAGGATTAGAAAGTTGGATGACAATGTAGGGACGTGGCGTGCCGCGTCCGTCAGTTATTAGTTTTAGAATTATACATAAAAGGCCGGAAGATTATTGATTTTTCGGCTTTTTTGTTTTCAGATGGCGGCGATGCGCTTGGAGCAATATCGCTTTGCGAGACTCATAACTAATGACTATCGCGGTTCAAAAAATCCCCATTTTTGATGATTCTCATAATAAATTGGTATCACATATTTAAAATACATTTGCGCCCGAAATTGAGAAAGGTATGGAAGAGCAGGTTTTTAACAAAAAACGCCTGTCGGAACTGACCGACAGCAATCCGGCAATCATCACCAAAGTGCTCGGACACGGCGCTTTCCGCAAACGAATCACCGAAATGGGATTTGTGTCGGGCACCAGCATCAGGCTGATAAAATACGCGCCGCTGAAGGACCCGATTGAATATGAGTTGCTTGGCTACCACGTTTCGCTGCGGCGAAGCGAGGCCGAGCTGATTGAAGTGGTTACCGACCCGAACGCGGCAACCAACCAAGGCGATAATTTTGATAAGGATGCCCTCATCTCGGAACCGTTCCGCAAGCGCGCAACGCAGATTAGCCACACCATCAACATCGCCCTTGTGGGAAACCCCAACTGCGGCAAAACATCGCTCTTCAACCACGCCACAGGCCGCCACGAGAAGGTGGGCAACTACAGCGGCGTGACCGTTGACACCAAAATGGCCAGCGTCACGCACAAAGGCTACACCATCAACATCACCGACCTGCCCGGAACTTACTCAATATCAGAATATACGCCGGAGGAACTATATGTCCGCAAGCACATTTTTGAGGAGAACCCCGACATCATTCTGAACGTTATCGACGCATCGAACCTTGAGCGCAACCTTTACCTCACCACGCAGCTTATCGCGATGAATATCAGGATGGTAGTGGCATTGAATATGTTCGATGAGCTGGAACGTAAGGGCGACCGCCTCGACTACGATATGCTTGGCAAGATGCTCGGCATTCCGTTTGTGCCAACCAACGGCCGCGACGGCGCAGGTCTTAACACCTTGTTCGACAGAATTATAGAGGTGTTTGAGGAACGCGATGCCGATGCCCGCCAGATTCAGGTTAACTACGGCAGCAATGTTGAGAAAGCTATCGGCGTGGTGAAATCGGAAATTGAACAGCATCAGCTACTTAACGAGAAATATTGTCCGCGTTTTGCGGCCATCAAACTGATTGAAGGCGACAAGATTTTCATCAAGAACATTGCCGCTCACCCCGACGCCAACCATATTATTGAATGGGCCGACAAAGAGCGCGCCGAACTTGAGCGCGAGTATGGCAATCAGGCCGAAACAGTTCTTGCCGACGCTCGTTATGGTTTCATCCGCGGCGCATTGAAAGAGACCTTCCAGCCATCGCAGCAACCCGACAACGGCAAAGGCTACAAGGTGGATAAAATTCTGACACATAAATGGTTGGGCATTCCGGCATTCATCTTTTTTATGTGGCTGATGTTCCAAGCCACATTCACGCTTGGCCAGTATCCGATGGACTGGATTGAGGCTGGTGTTGATTGGCTTGGCGAGTTTATGGCCGGGCTCATCCCCGAGGGCACTCTTCACGATTTGATTATCGACGGCATCATCAGTGGTGTTGGCGGAGTCATTGTTTTCCTGCCTAACATATTGATACTGTTCCTGTTCATATCCATTATGGAAGATACCGGCTATATGGCTCGGGCGGCGTTCATTATGGATGTGGCGATGCATAAAATCGGGCTTCACGGCAAGTCATTCATTCCTTTGCTGATGGGTTTTGGTTGCAATGTGCCTGCCATTATGGCCACTCGCACGCTTGAGAACAAGAAAGACCGTCTGCTCACAATGCTCATTGTTCCGCTGATGTCGTGCAGCGCGCGGCTTCCGGTATTCATTCTTCTCATTTCGGCATTCTTCAGCACGCATCAGGCGCTCATTCTGCTGTCGATATATATTATTGGTATCGCCCTTGCGGTGATAGCCGCGATGGTGTTCAAACGGCTGTTTTTCAGCCACAGCGAGGCTCCGTTTGTGATGGAGCTGCCGCCCTACCGCATTCCGACTTTGCGTAACACGCTGATTCATATGTGGGATAAGAGCTGGCAATATCTGCACAAGATGGGAACGGTGATTCTGCTTGCGTCAATTATCATCTGGGCGCTCGGGCACTTCCCGCAGAAAGTGCACTATTCAACGCCTTATGATGTGGTTATTGCCCAAGTTGAACAAGACACCACTTTGACCGACAGTCAGAAAGCCGTCAGCATCAGTCAGTTGGAAAGTGAGCGCGAAGCCGAGCATCTTGAGAAATCGTACATCGGACGCCTTGGGCACTTCATCGAGCCAGTAATCCGTCCGCTTGGTTTCGACTGGAAAATTGGCGTGTGCATAATGACCGGACTTGCAGCTAAAGAGGTGGTTGTGAGCACAATGGGCGTGCTTTATCAAGCCGGTGACACCGATGACGACACCGCCGCCCTTCAAACCAAACTGCAACAGCAAACCTACAAGAGCGGTCCGCACAAGGGCGAGAAAGTGTTCAGCCCGCTGGTGGCTTTTGGAATGATGATTTTCGTTCTCATCTATATGCCGTGCATTGCGGCCATAACCGCCATCAAAAAGGAGGGCGGCCGCAAGTGGGCCATACTCACGGGTTGCTACACAACAGCGCTTGCCTGGCTTATGGCGTTTGCCGTGTTCCAAATCGGAAGTTTGTTTATTTAGGATTTGTAGGAATTAGGATTTGAACGCTTATTTTTTGACTACAAACATCGGACAAGAATTGAGTAATGATTAATGTGTAAAGTGTAATGATTCGTAACTCGTAATTCGTAATTCATAATTCAAAATCCTAACTTCTAACTCCTAAATATCAATGGTTCAGGAAATAATAACTTGGTTGATTGTAGCTGCGGCAGTCGTTTGGATTGTGAAGCGCATCTACGACCGCACACGCGGAGGAGGCTGTGATTGTGGCTGTGGGTGTGGAAGTGGGAGTGCTGGTTGCAATTGCGGTTGCGACGGATGTCGATGAGCGATAAACAATCTGATTGAGATACAAAAAAGCCGGAACTCATTTATATGGATTCCGGCTTTTGCTATCGTATTGTTTAGGATTATTTGTCGTAAATCAATGTGTAATAGCTGGTGCGATATATTTCGCCATGTCTATAATCGTATGAAGTATATGTTACTTTATTCCCGTCGTACACATACTCTTTATTCTCATAACGCAAATTCCCGTCGGAATAGCGCTTTTCTCCAATTAGGTTTCCATTGTTGTCATACGAGTATTCATACTTATCATTGTAGCTACCCGAAGAACCTGACTCGGTTTGTTCTTTTGTCAGAGGTTTGTCGCGGTTCGAATCTGTGTAGACAGTTTTTGAAATATCCGAAGAGATTATCTCACCATCATCGTTGTAGCTATAGGAAGAAGATGTTGAGATGTTCCCTTCGTTACTCCATTGCTCTCGTATTTTTCCGTTAACTTTGTATTCATAGCTGATTTGGGTTCCTTTGCTGTCGTATGTGTTTTTTGTTTCTAAGATACGGGTATGGCCGTCTTTTAAGGTATAAGTGTATTTCTCTGTTTCCAGATGTTTGAAATCTGAATCGGTATATTTTTCTATACCGCTAGTTGATATTACTATTGAACCATCGGTGTTGCCATCGAAAGAGTAATTTTCTCCTATAACTGTTCTCGTGTTGCCATCGTAAGTGAACACTCTTTTATCTAACAATTGGCCATTGCTGTTATATATTTCCCCTTTCGTCATATAACCTTTTTCGTTGTATTCGTATTTTCGTGTTTCACTCAACACTCCGTTAATATAATATTCAATTTCCGTTCTATTCCCTTTTTCATCGTATTGGTAGTTCCAAGTTTCAATATCAGTTTCGTTTTTATTACTAGAAACTACATGTTCTGTTTTATCACCTTGCTCATTGTATTTATACTTATCAATAGATACTGATTCTTCTCCATCCCAAATGCTTTTAAACAAACATTCTATCATTCTGCCATTTTCATATTTATATTCATAAGATTGACTCCAGAAAGTACCATCAGGGTTAAAATGTCTGTATTCATATCCTATATATTCGCCATTGGCATCATACTTGGTTTCTTGGCTCGAAGTAATTCTAACTTCACCATCAATAATATTTGATGATTCTCTAAATATCTCATTGCCTCTTGCGTCGTATTTATACTCTGTCTTTTGTTGAAAATTAATGTCGTGGTCAGTCCATTCGCATAATTCAGATAGCAAGCGTCTGTTCTTTTTTGAAGACGGTTCGTCATCGTCACTTTTTTGGCAACCGCTAAACACGAATGCTGCCATAAGGCTGGCAGTCACGCCTAATCTTAATAAGTTTTTCATTTTTTTAATTTTTAGATTATTAATGATTTAGTTTCGTTTTGTATTGTTTTTTGGAAAAATATCCATACCAAATATAACTATTGTGTGTTTGATTTGCAAAATAAAGTTCAATTTTGGACTTACGTACGGCTGATTTTTGACTATAGGCATCGAACCAGATTTGAGTAATGTGTATAGAGTAAAGTGTAATGATTCGTAATTCACTAATGCCTAACACCTAATGCCTGAAAATAAGCTTCAACCAATCATAGTCTGGATTCTGATTGCGGCAGCGGTAATTGCCTAACGATGGCAAAAACGATGCCTGCCAATGCTGCGCAAATAAAAAAGCAATAAAAGCTACTACATAGCTACACAAAAAAAGCATAGCAAAAATCTTCGCTATGCCTTAGTTGTTTTTCTTGACTGACTGCGTTTACTTCTTATACGACGCGGCTAACATTGCGATTTTCGCAGCAATTTCCTTATGGCCAGTTGTATTCACCACAAGGTCGAACACGCGCTCCACATCGCCCATTTGGTTGATGTACGGAGTAAGTGAATGCGTAAACGTAACCTCAATTCCTTGGAAATTGCTGGCAACCTCGTAATTGCAGCTATCACCCATCAAAACTCTCGACCATACCTCTTCAAACCGCTCTCGGTCTTCTTCCGTGTGAGCATAGAGATCGATGAACTGTTTTCCAACAAACTCACTTATATCAACGTGCGACAAACGTAGCATCATATCGTTGACAGACATCACAGTACCATTCATATCGATATCGATAGTACCAAGAGTGTTGTTGATGGCGTCCATTGCCAAGCGCATCTCGCTTTCGCGACGAACAGACTCTTCCTGAGTGGCTTGCAACTCCTCCATATTCTGACGCAACTCCTCTTCTTGCGATGACAACTCCTCTCCTCGCATTTTTGACTCAGACAGCAGTTTGTTGGTCTGTTCGGTTATACGCACGTTCGAGATTGTTGAAGCGATGTTCTCTCCCAATGTTTGCAAGAAATCAATCTGATATTGAGGTATCTCGTTGAACGAAGCTAACTCAACCACACCAAGAACCTTCTCGTTGATAACAAGCGGAACAAGCAACAAATAGTTTGGCTCAGCGCCGCCCAAGCCCGATGTGAGCTTTATGTATTCTTCCGGAATTTCTTTCAGATATACTGGCAGTTTCTCAAATGCGCAACGACCGACCAAACCTTCTGTTGTGCCGAAATTCACCTTCAAATACTTCTCTCTGTTGTAGGCCACCGCACTCTTCATCTCAAAGAACGTATTATCGGGATCTTGTTCATTCAAGATATATATTGCACCCTGGTTAACACCCAGATAGTCAATTAAGTGACGCATGACATTGCTTGACAACACATCCATATTCTCGGAATTGTGGCGTAAAATGTCGCCAAAATCAGCCAATCCTTTGGTTGTCCAGTTGCGAATCTCATCCTCTCGCTGACGTTTTTTGTTGGCTTCATCAGAGTTGCGCAAATTCTTACGCATCTCAAGCAACGCATTGCCGAGTGTATCCTCCTCACCTAAAGCCTCATAATCAGAATTATAATTACCATTTCCTATCTCAACAGCAAATTCAGATGTCTTCCGTAGCGACTCAATAAAGCCATTCAGCGCATCACCCATATCGCCAATCTCGTCGTTATTAGTAACCAATTTTTCTTTCGGCAGAATTCCTTTGGTCATCGTAATTAGGAACTCTTTCAGTTTGTATACCGGAACAACAATACTACGTGCCGTGAGGATGCTAACTATCAGCACTATAACGACTATAACAATCACCGAATAAACCACGAAATTTTGGAACCAGGCAAACGATGCGGCCATTTCTTTGTTCGCATCCTCTGTCTTTTTCGACATCACCTCTGTGAGCGCTTCTATACGATCCAATAATTTATAGGTAACATCCATCACATCTCCGCCTTCCTCAACTCTCATAGACACATCCAATATTATTAATTGGTCATCATAGTCAAGCAGAGATTTCAAACTACCCATAATCTCTTTATGATATGCGAACAGAGTATCGCTAATTCCTGTTAGTATAGGTATTAGAGCCTCGCGTTCCGCTGGTTCCCAGTTTTTCGATATTTCCATAAGCTCCGACTGCAACTTGGGGAATTGCACGTCATGCATTGCCTGCAATTTGCGCTTGTCGCGAGTGTCGGGTTGTTTTTCTATAAAAACCCAGTTTTTAATGAGCATCTGCGAGTTAGTCACCATCGCATTGCATTCGTTCAAACCTGTCAATGAAGGGTTGTAGATATTCAAGATATCTTCATTAAGCTTTTTGTTAGCATTTGATGTTGAATAAGTTACAAGACCATTGGCAATTACAGTCAAAAGCACCGATCCAAAACCGATGAGCAGTTTATTTGAAATTGTTAACCGAGCATTCATTGCTTAAACATTTTTACCAAAAATAGAATTTTATTTTAGGTATGCCCTATAAAATCTTCATTTTTATTATTTTTTATTTAAGATCAGTATAAAATAAAAACACGACATTCCAAAATATTTGAGTTTTAATCACATAGCATTAGTCTTCCCTGAGTTTCCGATACTTAATGCGATGCGGCTCGATGTCGCCTAGACGCTTCTTCTTATTTTCCTCATATTCAGAGTATGAGCCTTCGAAGAAATAGACTTGCGAGTCGCCTTCGAACGCCAGAATGTGAGTGGCCACGCGGTCGAG
>CAMHPA010000066.1 GCA_946186925.1 uncultured Bacteroidota bacterium
GTAATTCGTAATTCGTAATTCGTAATTCGTAATTCGTAATTCGTAATTCGTAATTCGTAATTTTCTAATGCCTAATGCCTAGTGCCTAACACCTAACTCTCAATCTCACTCAACTCAATCCAGCGGTCGGTTTTCTCATCGAGAAGGCGGCTTACTTCATCGAATCGGGTAGAGAGTTCGGTGATTCGCTTTGCGTCGCTCTCGCCGCCCGACAATGCCGCTTCAATCTCGCTTTTTTCGGTTTCGAGTTGCTCAATTTCGGCTTCAAGTTGCTCAAACTCTTTCCGTTCCTTGAATGTCATACGGCGTTTGGATTCAGCGCGCTCGCGCGGCTTCTGCTGCGATTGCTCGGGCTTGGCGGCGGCCGTTTCGGCTTTCGCCTGACTGTTTTTCCAGTCGCGGTATTGAGTGTAGTTGCCAGGATAGTCCTTAATCTTTCCATCGCCTTCAAACACAAACAGATGGTCAACCACCTTGTCCATAAAAAAGCGGTCGTGCGACACAATCAGCACGCAGCCATCGTACTTCGATAGATAATCTTCCAGCACGTTAAGTGTCACAATATCAAGGTCGTTCGTCGGTTCGTCGAGAATCAGGAAATTGGGGTTGCGCATCAGCACCGTCATCAGGTAAAGGCGTTTGCGCTCGCCGCCGCTCAACTTGCTCACGTAGGCGTAGTGCATCTGATGCGGAAACAGAAAATAGTTCAGAAACTGCGTGGGCGACAGCCTTGTGCCTTCGCCAACGGCAATGTCTTCGGCCACATCCTGAATCACTTCAATCACGCGCTTGTTCTCGTCGAACGACACTTCTTCCTGCTTGTAGTAGCCGATTTTGATGGTTGTCCCGATTTCGATTCGGCCGCGGTCGTAGGGCTCGTTGCCCGTGATGATGTTCAGCAGCGTAGTCTTGCCAGCGCCGTTCGCGCCCACCACGCCGATTTTCTCGCCGCGACGGAACTGATAGGTGAAATCGTTGAGCAGCACCTTGTCGCCAAAGCGCTTGTCGATGCTGAAAAGGTCGATGATTTTTGTGCCCAGCCGCGAACTTTTTATGTCGATTTGCATCGATTCGCTTCGGGTGTTCTTGAAGGCCGTGGCCTTGATGTCTTCAAACGCGTCGATGCGGTATTTGGCCTTTGTTCCGCGCGCCTGCGGCATCCGCCGAATCCAGTCAAGTTCCTTTTTGTAGAGTTGGCGGGCTTTCTCTATCTCGCTGTTTTGGTTGTAGATACGCTCTTCGCGTTTGGCCAGGAAATACGAGTAGTTGCCGCGATATTTGAATATTTGCTTGTCGTCGATTTCGTAGATGATGTCGCACACGCGGTCCAGAAAATAGCGGTCGTGCGTCACCATTATCAGTGTCGATTTTGATGAGTTCAGAAAACCTTCGAGCCACTCTATCATATTCAGGTCCAAGTGGTTGGTGGGCTCGTCAAGAATCAGGATGTCGGGGTCGTCGATGAGCGTTTTTGCCAGCGCCAGACGTTTCTTCTGTCCGCCCGACAGTTGGCCAACTTTCTGCTCAAAGTTGTTGATATTCAGTTGCGAGAGAATCTGCTTTATGCGTGCTTCGTAGTTCCAGGCTTTGGCGGCGTCCATTGCGCTTGTGGCGTTAGCCAGCCGTTCGGCATTGTTGTCGCGGCAGGCCATCTCATACTCTTTGATGGTTTGCAGCGTCACATCCGACGACTCAAAAACTTCTTCAATGACAGTGAGTTCGGGGTTCAGTTTTGGGCTTTGCTCAAGATAGCCCAGCCGCAGGTCGTTGCGTATGGTAACGCTTCCGCTGTCGGGGGTGTCGGCGCCTGCCAGAATGCGCAGCAACGATGTCTTTCCCGCGCCGTTGTTGGCAATGATGGCCACGCGCTGCTCTTTCTCAACGCTCAGACTGATGCCGTTGTAAAGCACCAGGTCGCCATACGATTTTGTAATGCCTTCGGCCTGCAGGTAGTTCATTGTCAGATGGTTGGGTAGGCGAGAGGCTTACGCCAGAATGCTTTTCACCTTTTCAACAATCGCATTCAGTTGCAGTGGCTTTTCAAAATAGTGGTTCGCCCCCATAGCCATGGCTTTGTCCTCGTCGGCTTGCTCACTGTCGGCGCTCACAATCAGCACTGGAATTTTGGCGGTAGCCTCATTTCCACGAATCGCTTCAAGCACATCAAATCCTGACATGTGCGGCATCATTAGGTCAAGCAGGACAACATCGATTTTTTTCTTACTCAATGTTTTAAGCGCCTCTTTACCAGAAAAGGCCACTTCAACGGCAAAATCATTTTGTTCGAAAACAACTTGTAGCAATAGGTTGTTTGTCGCCGAATCATCGACTAGCAAAACTGTTTTTTTCTCGTTTTCCATATTGAATTGTTTACATTGTGCCGGACATTCGACACCATTTATATATTTTTGATATATCCTCCCAAAAACTGTGCAAAAATATGTATTCTTAATTTGGAAAATATAAAACTATGAGTAATTTCACATGATTTTGTTTAAATATTCAAATATTGTTATGCTTGAAGATAATCTATTCACTAAATGGTTTGGTCAACTAACTGATGAACAGGTTGATATGGTCAAAAATAACAGCGTTGTCCTAAATTACAATAAAGCTGAAATGATTTGCAAACAAGGTGCATTTGCATCAAATGTTTACTTTGTTGAGAATGGAATGATGAAAGCTTACAAAGAGTACAAGGAAAACAACCTGATAATGCGTTTTGTCAAAAAAGGCGAAATTATCGGTCTGTCATCACTCTATAACAGAGGAACATACCTGTATTCAGTGGCTAGCGTCGGATTGTCGAGCGTGATGGCTGTTACGGCTGATGTTATCAAACAGCTCATCCGTGAAAATCCAGACTTTGCAGAAATGGTGATAACCACACTCAATCAAATGACGATTGATGAGCATGAGCGAGCTATTAGTTTGACACAGAAGCAATTGAATGGCCGGATAGCCGATGCGGTGTTGCATTTCGCAAACAAAATCCATCACTCTGATGAGTTCAATATGCAGCTTACCCGCCGTGATGTGGCCGATTTTTGCGCCATGTCAACCGAGAGTGCAATTAGGATTCTGAAGGAACTGCATAACGATAAAATTATCAATATCGACGGCAAAGACCTTAAAATTATTAGCAAACAGTTGCTCGAAAATGTGAGTGAGTTTGGATAACAGTGTCATTATCAAATAATTAATTATAATGCGCAAGTTATTAATAGTGTTTCTTGCCTTTTTTCCTACGGTATTATTTGCCCAAAACACCGAACGCTACTACGATGATTCAGACACATTGCTCATTGTAGGAGGGCAGATTGTTGACAGTGACCACTTTATGATGGATCGCAACCTGCTGATAAAAAATGATACTATTTTAGTCAACCGGCCAGGGTTCAATGTTGATAGTTTTGTGTTTAGCGCGTTCGCGTTGGGACAAAAAGTAGCTGTAAACAATCAAGGCAACGTTTTCAACGATGAGGTTATTGATCATTTGATAAATAAAGAGTCGATTTTTAAGTTTTTTTACTTAAAAGATATAATTTTGCGCACCAGTGACGGACGAATGGTTTCGCCATCGACACGTACAATTAAAATAACATTCACAAATTAAGACAATGAATAGTAAATTGTTGAAAGTGATTCTGATACTATTGGTGGCAGTTCCGTTTTTCGGGCAGGCGCAAACCCATGATTATTCAATGCGCAGGTGCTGGGGGTATCATAAGGACAGTTGCAAAGTAAGTAAGAACATATATTATCGTGTTGTTGACAATTCACGCAGTGCCTTGTTCGTAAAGGGGCAGACATCGCGCATCAAGCTGACAATCTATAACGGCCGCGACTATCGTGTCTCGTTCTGCCACGATCAAGTTCTGGGCGAGGGTATTGTTATGCGCTTGATTGACTCCGAGAACGAAAATGTCCTCTACGACAATAGCGAGGACGGATTTGCATCGGAATTTGAGTTCACCGTAACACAAACCCGCGATATATACATTGAGATTTCCGTTCCAGGTACTAGCCGTTACTCTGAGGCGGCCGACGATGCCGATTTGATTTTTTTGAGAAAAGACACAGAGATGGGGTGTATAGGTATTCTGGTTGAGCACATGATTACCCCTGTCAAAGGATTCTGATGTTTAGATTCGCGCTATCGGTATTGTTTTCAATTTTTTTCGTGCAATTATCGGGTGCGCAGGACTGCTACGATTTCTACAAAAAATATATTCCCCGCCGCGACAACAACTCCGGTTTCGCTTATACGCTGAATAACTCATCGGTTAGTTTGGGTTTTAAACCGGGTGAGAGTAAATGTGTGTACGGAGAGCTTCTCCAAGGCAAAGATTATCGCATCACCATTTGCTCTGACTCACTTTATAATGGTGTGGTGTCGCTGGTGATTAAGACCAACGACGGCAAAATACTGTACGATAATTCGCAAGACGATTTCAATGTTGATATTGAGTTCTCGTGCCGCAAGACTAATCCGGTTGAATTCATACTCACTGCGCCCAGCAGGCTCGATGTTGATGCCGAATCCAAAGGTTGCATCGGTTTGATTATTGAGGAAATGGTCACGCCCAGAATCGGGTTCTGATGTTATTGGCTGAATAATAATCAATCAGTGACTGAACACAAAGCTCACAATGTTGGCGCCCATCTGCAAGGCTTCAAGGTGTTTTTCCGGTGTGTCGTTGTGTACGCTGATGTCCTCCCAACCGTCGCCAAGGTCGCACTCATGGCTGAAGAAGCACACTAATCGGCCGTCAATGAATAATCCAAAGCCCTGTGGAGGCAGATTGTCGTGCTCATGGATTTTTGGCAGTCCGTTATCAAATTGATAAACAGTGTGGTAAATGGCATGGCTAAATGGCAGCTCGACAAACTCCTGGTCGGGTAGAACTTTCTTCATCTCGCGGCGAACATATTGCTCGATGCCATAGTTGTTGTCGATGTGCAGAAAGCCGCCCGCAGCCAGATAATTGCGCAGGTTCAGCACATCAGACTCAGAAAAGATGATGTTTCCGTGACCGGTCAGGTGCACCAGCGGATAGTTGAATAGTTCGGTGCTTCCAACATCAACAGTTGCCGGTTCGGGGTTGATGTTAGTTCCAACACTTTTGTTGCAGAAATCAATCAGATTGGGCAGCGATGTGGGGTTGGCGTACCAGTCGCCACCGCCGTTATATTTGAGCAGAGCGATGCGAGTGGGTTGCGCTTGCAGATTGGCTGTGCCTGCTGTAAGCAGAATAGCGGTTAGTATCGGGAAAAGAAATCGTTTCATTACTCTTGTTTTAGAAGATTGACAGTATGGCACGCCGCAACACCTGCGGTCTCGGTGCGTAGCCGGCTTGGCCCCAGGTGAACACACTGGTAACCGTTGTTTACAGCCAGACTGATTTCCTCTGGAGAGAAGTCGCCCTCCGGCCCAATCAAGATGGTGTATTCGCTTTCGGTGCCGATCATTGATTTAAGTGACACGCGCTCAGTTTCCAGGCAGTGGGCAATGAGTTTGCGGCCATTGCGCTGCGCCGATACATAATCGGCAAATGCCGTGGGTGGATTGAGCTCTGGCCTGTATGCTTTTATTGACTGCTTCATGGCCGCCTGCACAATCTTTTCAATCCGTTCCATGTTCACGTTTCGGCGTTCAGATCTCTGGCAAATGAGCATAGTGATTTCATCCACACCAATCTCCACAGCCTTCTCAACAAACCACTCGGTGCGGTCGATGTTTTTCGTGGGGGCGATGGCGATGTTCACCTTGTAGTCGCGTTGCCCGAAGTTGTCTGTTTTTTGTACGATGCTGAACGAGCAGCGTTTCGGGTTGGGGTCGGCAATCTCGGCAAGGTAGTAGCCGCCATTACCGTCGATAAGTGAGATTTGGTCGCCGCAGGCAAGTCGCAAAACCTTCACACAGTGCTTCGACTCTTCTTCTGAAAGGGTGAGAATCCCGTTTATTATCTGTGGCGTATAGAAAATGTGCATTGTCTGTTGTTTTTTTAGGCAAAATAAGCAAAAGTTGGCACTAGTTGAGCCAACATCTTGCAAATTACTATTTTTGAAGCGGATTATGATCAGGATAGGATTGCTTTCCGACACACATTCGCATTTCGATGACTCGATGCGCGATTTCCTTGAGCCGGTTGACCAGATTTGGCATGCCGGTGACATTGGAAACGGAACATTGTTTGCCCAATTGCGAAAACTAAGGCCAGTAGTGGCTGTTTCTGGCAATATCGATGATAGCCGGATGCGTCAGCTTGTGCCAGAAATCCAGATTTTCAACATTGAACAGGTAAAGGTGGTGATGACGCATATAGGCGGGTATCCAGGCCATTATGAGCCAAAAATCAGACAG
The DNA here is from genome assembly GCA_946186925.1 of uncultured Bacteroidota bacterium. Taxonomy (GTDB): domain Bacteria; phylum Bacteroidota; class Bacteroidia; order Bacteroidales; family SZUA-534; genus RUG13583. Next base: position 6,368 of record CAMHPA010000066.1, read on the forward strand.
TTGTTGCAGACCGAGCGGCCGCAGATTTTTGTCAGTGGGCATTCGCACATACTCAAAGTTATCTACGACAAACAGTTACAATGCCTGCACATGAACCCTGGTGCGGCGGGCACATACGGATTCCATACGGTGCGCACAATGCTGCGTTTCTCTATCGATGGCGCCAACATAAAGGATTTGGAAGTGTGGGAGATGCCTAAGCGTATGAAGAGTTAGGTGTACATTGATTTTTTTGTATTTTTTTTATGCCTATTGTCGATTTTTTTAGTTGGAACATCGCACGTTCTGCCGATGACTGAATGATGTGTTTTTTTACATTTAAGATTTCATATTGGTATGAAAAATAGGCTCATAATATTGTCTTTTATCTTTTTGGCGCTGCCCAGCTGTTTTGTGCGCGCGCAAAACGCCGACAGTCTTGAAAGCCTGTTTGCCGAAACTCGGACTGAACGTGAGAGAATTGAAATAGGCGTTCAGTTGGCGCAGGCTGAAATTGATATTGACGACGCCAAATCAGAAAAGCTATTTAATGCGGCAATGTCGTTCTATATAGACCGCAATCAGCCAGACCGCGCTGTTGACATAATGAAGGACCGTATAGACAGGTGCCGGCAAATCGGTCGCACTGATTTGGTGACTTCAATGGTTGATATGTGGCAATTGTTTATTAATCAATGTGATGCGAATGAGGACTTGGAGAAAATCTATGTCAACGCAAGCTATGCCATGCTTGAGTCGGAGAACTACGAACAAGCCGCCATATTCCTAATGAAATCGCAAGCTGTGGCAGAAACGATTGCTGACACTTCCACGCTTATCCACAATGCATTCAATCTTGGCTATTGTTACGGCATGCTTGACGATGATGAGCGCGCCATCGAGTATTATAAAAAGGCTGAGCAACTTACCATTTTGAGTGGCGATCTAAAAGGTCTCATTGATATATACATGAATCTTGGTACCGCTTATGAGTACAGACATTCGCTTGATACGGCTCTCGATTATCATTTTAAATCGCTGAAATACAGCGTTGAATTGGAAGATACTTCACTACTTTGGCTATTGTATTATAATGTGGCATATACATACTACGACTATAAAAAATATGACGATGCTCTGTCATATTGTCGCCGGTCAATTAATACGGAAACTGTTGACAGTTGTCCATGGCCGAAAGATCATGCAATGCTTTATTCGCTTGTGGCAAAAGTGTTTGCAAATCTTGGACAGAACGATTCTGCGGCCACATACCATCGGCTTTGTTTGAAAATCTACCGCGAGAAAGGCGATAGTCAAGGTGAGGCGGAATCGCTGTCCATGCTAGGCGATACATACCAATCGGCAAAAGACTACCCGACTGCAATGAAAATGTATAATCAAGCTCTTGATATTTGCCTGAACAATAACTTGTTATACTTGCAAAAGAACATTTACGAAGGTTTGGCGAAGCTTTACTCCGTCAATCGGAATCACAAGCAAGCCTATCTGATGCTTGAAAAGGCCTACCTTATTACCGACAGTATGCTTGTTAATGAGAAGATACAATCGAAAAAATCATTGACCAAGCAATTGCAAGCTAGGGAGCAGGTGATGAGTATCGAACACGAAATCAGTGTGAACCGTCAGCGTGAGCAGTTTCACACCGAGCGTCAGAATGCCCGTCACCGTATGCTGATAGGCATTCTCTCCGCGGTGGCGCTGATAGCCGTGGTTATGATAGTGATTCTAATGCACGTGCGTAACATCAACTCACTGCTAAAAAGGGCCAACAACGAAATTAATATGCAGAAAAACCAGCTGGAGGAGGCTGCGCTGCATGTGCGTCGTCGTTACCAGTTTCTCGATTTACTTATAAATACAGTTCCAACTCCGTTTTTCTTTGTCAGAAAAGACAATCTTACGGTTGTGGGCTGCAATGAGGCCTTTGAGCAGCTTTGCGGTGTGTCGCGAAAGTCCATTGTTGGATCTACACTCGACAATTTACGTCAGCAAACAGGCATTGACTGGTATCCTGATAAAAACCGGGATTTCGGTGTCATAAGTAAGATGCGTTTCGCAAATGGTCGACAACGCGATGTGATTTGCTACATCAGTGAGATTACAGACGAAGGCGGCTATGGCGATTTGGCATCGCTAGTCATCGTCGACGTCACCGAGCTTGAGAACATCAGGCGCGAGTTGTGCAAATCGCAAAAGGAACTTGAAGATGCGCTCAATGTCAAAACGAAGTTTTTCAGCATTTTCGCTCACGATTTGAAAAACCCATTCAATGGTATTTTGGGTATAACAAGTTTGATTTCAGAATATTACGATAATTATTCGCCAGGTGAGATTAAACACTATATAAATGTGATAAACGATTCGGCCGCACACGTTTACAGCATGCTTACTAATCTGCTCGATTGGGCGAAGTCACAAACTGGAATGCTTGAGGTGACCCCATCGGAATTCTGCATTACAGAGCCAATAAATGATGCTATATCTGTAAATCGATATGGTATTGAATCAAAACAGATCAAGTTCGAGCTGAAGATGGAGTCGGACTATTGTGTTGTGGCTGACAAAAATATGGTGCTTACTGTATTCCGGAATCTGATTGGGAATGCGCTGAAATACACGCCGACAGGTGGTCGTATAACTATAGCCGTCGGTGCTAGTGAAGACAAGTTGCAAGTGTCTGTATCTGATAATGGCATAGGAATTTCGCCCGAAAACATCCAGCGTCTTTTCAACACTAATCATCCAATAACCACACCAGGCCTGGCTAACGAGAAGGGGTCAGGGCTTGGACTCATTATCTGTCAGGAGTTTGTACGGCGCAATGGCGGCCAGATTTCCGTCAGCAGCGAGGTGGGCAAAGGCACAACCTTCACCTTCACCTTGAACCGCGCTTAGGTTATTTCCGGCCTTTTTTGTCTTTCCTCTTGCCTTTATTCTTTGTGTCAGCCTTTAATTTGCTGTGTTTCTTTGGTTTACGTTCGGAGGCGAAAGCGTCGTCAGCTTTTTTGCCTCGGCGGCGCGGAACAGCCTCATATTCAGGATGGTCGGGACGGTCAGCTTTGCGGCCGCGGCGGCGTGTGACATTGTCGTTGAAGAAATCGAAGTTAAAATCCGACTCGTCGAAAACCTTGCCACTGAACTTTTTACGCTCGATTTTCACGTTCTGGCGTTTGTCCTTGTCTTTTCCCTTGTCCCGGCTTTTTCCTTTGGCTGGTGCGCTTTCGCGATAGTCGGCCGAGTCGGCTTTTGATTTCTTTTTGGAGCGTTTCTCCTGCATCGGCGCTGTTTGGTTTGAGGCTAAGCCGAATTCAACGTTCTCGTTGTCGTACATAACGGTCTTCATTGCTTCCATAACCTTGACAACTGCCTCGTTTTCAATCTCGAAGAACGAGAAGTTGCGTTGCAGGTCGATGCGGCCGATGTCGATGCTCTTGTCGTGTGTGGCGTCGTTTATCAACCCGAGCAGGCGCGGAACCGACAAACCGCGTTTGGTGCCCACGTTGATGAACAATCGCGTGTAATCGTCGTCGTTGCGGCGTTTCCGCTCTTTGCGTTCGCCGCCGTCGCCCTTGCCTTTGCCTTGCGACGGCTCAACGTTCAGGTCTTCGGCGCTTCGGTAGTATTCAATAAAGCGGTTAAACTCCAGTGACACAAAGCGTTTGATAAGCTCGTCCTTGTCCAGCCACGACAATTTTTTGTTGGCCATTGGCAGATAGGCTGCAATCTCGTCCTCGTTCACCTCAACGCGTTCAAGCTTGTCGAGCACGTTATAAAGGCGCTTTTCGCAGATTTCATCGCCGTTGGGCACTTTTTTCAGCTCAAATGGCTTACCTACAATTTTTTCCAGCTCACGGATTTTTCGCATTTCGCGCGAGTGGACGATTGACATCGATATGCCTGATTTACCGGCGCGGCCGGTGCGTCCGCTGCGGTGTATGTACACTTCGGGGTCGTCGGGCAGATTGTAGTTGATGACGTGCGTCAGGTCGTTCACGTCGAGTCCGCGGGCGGCAACATCGGTGGCGATGAGCAGTTGCAGCGAGCGGTCGCGGAAGCGGCCCATAACGGTGTCGCGTTGGTCTTGCGACAGGTCGCCGTGCAGTGCATCGGCATTGTAACCGTCTTGTATCAGCTTGGCTGCCACCTCTTTAGTCTCGCTTCGGGTGCGGCAGAACACAATTCCGTAAATGTTCGGGTTGATGTCGGCCAATCGCTTGAGCGCCAAATATCTATCGGCAGCTTTCACCATATAGTATTCGTGGCGCACGTTTTCGGCACCAGAGTTTTTCTTGCCCACGGCAATCTCTTCGGCGTCGTGCATATAGTTCATTGCAATTTTGCGCACGCCGTCGGGCATTGTGGCCGAGAAGAGCAGCGTCTGCTTGGTGTCTGGCGAGTTGCTGAGAATATTGTCGAGGTCCTCTTGGAATCCCATATTCAGCATCTCGTCGGCCTCATCAAGTACAAGCCATTGTATGTTGTTGATTTTCAATGCGCCGCGTTTGATAACGTCGAGCACGCGGCCCGGTGTGCCAACCACAATGTGCGCGCCGCTTTTGAGCAGTTTAATCTGCGGATTGATGTTGGCGCCGCCATACACGGCAACAATCGATAGGCCTTCGGTGTATTTTGCAAAACGTGTCAGGTCGTTGGCAATTTGCAGACATAGCTCGCGGGTGGGGCAGAGAACCAAAGTCTGCACGTCATTCGATTGCAAGTCAATCTGTTGCAGTATCGGCAAACCGAAACCGGCCGTTTTGCCTGTACCAGTCTGTGCCAGCGCCACCAAATCGGTGCGCGACGCGATGATTGCCGGAATTGTTTTCTCTTGGATTGGCGTCGGTGTCTCAAACCCGAGCTCGGTAATGGCCTTGATAATGTTCTCGTTCAGGCCGAAGTCAGTGAAGCTGCTCATTTCAAAAAATTAAGCCGCAAAAGTAGTTAAAAATCAATATTGTAAATTGTTTGCTCAAAAAGTTTTTTGCGGTCGCCGCCGAAGGCTCTTTTTGCCGTGATTTCGGCCGTTTTTCTGTACGGATAATGTGGTTAGGCATACTTTTTGTCCGTTGCTGCCACAAAAACGAAGATAATTGCAAATGATTGATTTTTCGAATCTCGACAAACCGGCCATCATCACAAAATGGCACACATATACCTTCGCAGAGTTGCAAGTGCTTGTGCAACAGTACGCAGCAACGTTCCGTAATGCCAGTGGCGACAAAATCGCCATTTATTCCGAAAACCGCCCCGAGTGGATTTTCGCCTTCTATGCCGGATGGCTCAATGGCAAGATTGTGGTGCCGATTGACGCCACCGCTTCAACCGATGAGGTTGCCTATATGCTCAACGACAGCCAGCCGTCGGTGGTGTTCTACAGCAACAAGAACCGCGCGTCGGTGATTGAGGCCGCCAATGGGCTTAATTATTCGCCCAAGTTTGTCTGCCTCGACGAGATAGAACTGCCGCAAGTTGCTGAATCTGATTTTGTTACACGCGATTATCCTGATAATAAAACCGCAATAATCGTTTACACATCAGGCACAACCGGAACGCCCAAAGGCGTGATGCTCTCGTTTGCCAATCTGCGTGCCAACTGTGTTGAGGTTTGCGGCAATGTCGATATTTATCGTCCTGACCGCAAAGTGCTGATTCTATTGCCGTTGCACCACGTTCTGCCGCTTATGGGCTCGCTCATAATGCCGTTGTCGATTAGTGCCACGGTGGTAATGTCGCCGTCGATGCAGAGCGCCGACCTGATGGAAACACTTAAAAACAACCAGGTGGCCATAATTATTGGTGTGCCAAGGCTTTACGAGATGATTCATAAGGCAGTGAAGGTCAAAATTTCAGAGAATTTTGTCGCAAAAACGCTCTTTGCCTTGCTATCAATCCGACCGAACAAGCACATTGGACGTATTGTTTTCAAAAAAGTGCACGAGACATTCGGCGGCCACATTGACATTATGGTGTGTGGCGGCGCATCGCTGCCAACAGAGACGGGCCGTTTTTATAAAACGCTGGGTTTCACCGTGCTTGAGGGTTACGGAATGAGTGAGGCGTCGCCAATGATAACCTTCAACCGTCCCGGACGCGAGCGCGTTGGCACACCGGGCCAGCGGCTTGAGAGTGTCGATATGAAAATTGTTGACGGTGAGATAGTTGCAAAAGGCCCGAACATTATGCAGGGCTACTACAATCGTCCCGAGGAGACTGCGCAGATAATTATCGATGGATGGTTGCATACCGGCGATTTAGGCTACATCGATAAAGACGGATACCTATATATTACAGGTCGCAAAAAGGAGATTATCGTGCTGTCTAACGGCAAGAATATCAATCCGGTAGAACTTGAAGAAAGCCTGATGGCCGCATCGCCGGTTATTAAAGAGGTGGCAGTGATGGAGCACAACGATATGTTGCACGCACTCATCGGCCTCGATTACAATCAGATGCAGCAAATGGAAATAACCGATGCTAATAAATACCTGAAAGACACGCTGTTTCCGGAGTACAACGCGCACCAGTCGTCGTACAAGCGTATTATGCAGTTCACAATTATTGACCGCGAACTGCCACGCACAAATCTTGGTAAAATACAGCGTTACAAGTTGTCACAATTCGTAAATGCCGAGGCCAAAGTTGTCGCGAAAGTGCCGGAGCCCGATTTTGAGGAATACAAGAGTATCCGTGCATTTATTGAAGAGCAAACCAATCGCAAAGTATTTGCAAATCAGCATATTGAGTATGATGCAGCGCTCGATTCGCTCGGTAAAATCGGGCTGATTGAGTTCATCCGCCAGTCATACGGCATTGATATGACCGAAGCCGAGTTGGTCGGGTTCACCAACATTGAGCTGCTGGCGCGTTATGTGTCGGAGCACAAAACCAAACTGCAGGTTGAAACCATCAACTGGTCGCTGATTCTCAAAGAAAGAAAGCAGTTCAAATTGCCCAACACATCGATTTTCCAAGGAGTGATTAAGAACGTTAGCAAGGCGCTTTTCAAGCTGATTTTCAGGTTTAAAGGCGAGGGAGCGGAACAGATTCCGCAAGGGCCGTGCATTATTGCCCCAAACCACCAGAGCTTCTTCGACGGCTTGTTTGTGGCGTCGTTCATCAAGCGAAGCACAATGCGGAAAACATACTTTTATGCCAAGAAAAAGCACGTCAAAAATCGTTTCCTGCAACTGATGGCCCGTCGCAACAACGTGATTGTTATGGATTTACACAACGAGCTTAAAGAGTCGATACAGAATTTGGCAGAGATTTTGCGCCGTGGCCGCAACGTTATAATTTTCCCCGAAGGCACGCGCACAAACGACGGCTCGATAGGTGAGTTCAAAAAGACCTTTGCCATTTTAAGCGCCGAGCTTAACGTGCCAATTGTGCCGGTTGCCATCAGTGGCGCTTATGAGGCGCTGCCAAGGGGCAAACATTTGCCGCATTTCTTCTCGAAGATAAACGTGAAATTCCTAAAACCAATATATCCAAAGGGTTACACTTACGATTCGCTTTGCAACACTGTCAAAAACAGTATTGGCAATTGCTTGAAAAAGAAATAGAGCGATGCAGGCTTGCCGCCGTATTCCTATTTGTATATATAATAGGTGTGGTAGTGTGGTTTTCTGAGTCGAAGCGGAAGGTTTTTGCCCGATGCAAAGCAAAGCGGCTCGTTGTAAGTGCCAATTACAGCTCAAAGTTTTGGCTGCCGTTTACTTGTATTTCAACAGTAATTTGCGGTTTCTGATTTTTTCCTGGCCCGATAAAGTGTCGCGGTTCACGTGCCTGATGGCCTCAATGGTGAACGTAGCCGCCGGGTCTTGCTCGTTGACGATGGCCACCACGTCTTTGGCCTTGCGCCGAGTGGTGATGATGTACAGAATACCCACAGGCCCGTTATGGTCCTCGGCGTTGGTCACGGTGGCGCTAAAGCCGTTGTCATATAGTTTTGAAACCAAAGCGGAGTAGTTGCTTGCCGTGATTATGCGGATGAGCTCGTGCCCCAGAGCCAGTTTCTCCTCAATAAGCATTCCCACATAGTTTCCAGTGGCAAAGCCGGCGGCGTAGCCAATGTAGCACGCCCAGTTATCGATGTTCTGAATGATGTTGCTGATGGCCACAATCCAAATCAGTGTCTCGAAAAAGCCTGTCAGCGGAGCCAGTTTCTTGTAGCCTTTCGCCACCAGAATAATACGGATGGTGCCAATGCTCACATCGGTCACGCGCGCGCAGAAAATCAGCAGCGGCAGTACAACGTATGAATAGAAGTCGAACATTGGCAACAAGTTTTGATTTTACTTGCTGGCGTCAGCAATTAGCACGAATGGAAATTTTACCATTTTTGCCAGACGCTCTGCTTGTAATTTCGAATCGGTGTCATCTGTGTTGTAATGCCAGTTGACAGTTATCTTCGATTCGCAGGCAGGAACTGTGTCGAGAATCGTAATTAACTTTGCTATCTGCTTCATCGACGATGAGTTGATGTACTCAAAGTTCATCTCGAAGAGGGTTTCATGATTCGGCGCTAAAATGTATTGCTTCCACCAATCAATGATTGGGGAGTACACAGCTATAGCATTTTCGGGAATTGATCTGCCACCTATAGAAAATACGTTTTTGTCTTTGTCGAGACAAACAGAGGGGGTGACGTCGTTGCCTTTAACTATGAGGTTGTCCATTTTATATAGTAATCTGCATAAAAATTGCCGAAATCGAATCGTCAATGGGTGATATGGTGCAGTTTATATTCTGACGCGTGCGCAGACGCATTTCAGCAAGGCCAAGGCCACATTTCTTGCGAGTGTCAGGCTCATCAGAAGTCAGATTCTTGTCATAAAATTCATTCAATTCTGTTTCTGTCATCGAATTAATGAAATTAATGGCTTCTTTAGCCTTCTCTGTATTGTGGTTGTTTATGTAGTTCACGGTGTTTAACTGGTATGAAGTACCATTGTGGCTCACAAAGAAAATACCTTTTGTGGTATGGTCTTTGTCTTTATATCCGTGTTTTACAATATTTTGCAGCATCTCAATGATGCAGTAAACCATTCGTTTCCTGAAATTCAAATCTTTACTGCCAAGGTGCTCTTCTAAAATCGACAATATGTGAAGGAGGCTGTCTTGTGTATGCTTTCCATTGTAAACCAAAACTATGTTCTGGTCGTTAATCATTTTATGGATAGCCTTTATGCTCTCCATAGAGTTGTTGTCCTGCTGGGTGCTGCCGGATTCTTCATCGGCCAGGACTTTTGTCCCCATGTAAAAGTATGAGTAGTTGTCATTGATATCGGAGAAATCGAAATCGAGTTTGTTCCCCGATTTTCGAGCCATTTCAATTAAACCTAACCCAGCTCCACCTTTGCTCGATATCTTGTTGTCATTCAATACTTCTTTGTAGAAAACTTTCAGTGACTCAGGATCGAGACTGTTTATTTTTTTCAATTGTTTGGTTAGAGTTGGAATATTGGCTTTAAGAATAGGGTTGCCAGTTGTGATATAGTATTTACCGTTTTGATTTTGAATGATAAAGATGCCTGCTTGGTTCGGGGTCGCCTCTTCTCCGTCAATTTCCTGATGGCGTGTAACGTTCTGGAGACCTTCAACCAAAATGGTAAAAATACGTTTTCTGATTTTTGAATCCTCGTCCACATAGTGCATACAAGCATCGGTCAGTAGCAATATGTTGTCGGTTATGCTTTGCGTAAACAATCCTCGATATATGTAATTCAAGTTGTTACGTTGCATATCCTCGAACAAGTCGAAAACAAAACTATTTTTG
>CAMHPA010000067.1 GCA_946186925.1 uncultured Bacteroidota bacterium
GCTTTGAAGCCATATAATAATCACGCTTTTACTCTGGAATATAGCTTTGAGAAAAAGTGGATTGGCCATAATGTGTCACTGTGGTCTGAATTTGCGAACAATAAAATTGGGACAACTTTTGTGGCACACGATAGCCTTGTTAAAGAAACATTTATCAATATGCGTGAGTCAAAATTGTTTGGTGCCGATATCTTTGTTTATTGGTATCCATTTAAGAGCAATCTATTAAGATTGAGATTATATGCATCGATAGAAGAAGAAATAAATAGACTGGATACAGAAAAGACGTCTCATACACTTAAATATTTATCGGCTGATGCTGTATTCACATATAAAAAGTTCGGGATAACAGCTTTTTATCAAACGCCAAGGGAGGAACTTGACGGACAAATGCTTAAATCAAAATCGGCTGTTGCGGCGTGTGAATTTACTTATCGGCCCATAAAAAACATGTCAGTATCTGCGGCCATACGCTACCCGTTTTTTAAAGGTAATGTGGAAAAGGAAATGTCAACAGGTTCTTCAGTAATCAAAATATCTGAAACTGATGTGATAAAAGACTACGCTAATATGGTGTATGTCAATTTTATTTACAATCTAAATTGGGGCAAAGACAAATCGGCTATCAAACAAAAATTGAAAAATGTTGATACCGATACCGGAATTTTAAATAGGTTGTAATGCCACGATTCCCCCTAACCCTACAGCACGACAGTATGCAGTGCGGCATAGCCTGCCTGCAGATGGTGTGCAATCATTACGGGCGCTACTATTCGCTTGGCTATTTGGAACAGATATGCCACGCCACTGCCGAGGGCGTAGGCGTTCTTTTCATTGACCGCCGCAAACCTTACAAGTTCAGCACCCGCATCAAAAATCTCAATTGCCTATTGCACAGATGCTTCCACATCGTGAGTTGGCGTGTTGGCCATCGATTGCACACGAACGGGATTTGTGCCGCCCATTTGAAGGTTGCTATTGTAATTTCGTGTGTTTCAAAACGTTTGTCGGTAAACGACAGGTTGACAAGATCCATTGTTGAGTTGTTTAATCGGTGAATTGGTGAATCGTTTTAATCGGTTGCGGTCGGCCGCACGTGTTGTGTAGAGACGTTGCGCGCAACGTCTCTACTACTCCTGCGACAGTTTTGTAATCTGCGCAATGTACTTCCCAATAATGTCGAATTCCAGATTGACAACGGTTCCTTCCTTGATTGTGTGGAAGTTAGTGTTGTCGAAGGTGTAGGGGATTATGCAGACTTGGAACGAGTTGCGCGTCGGGCGGCAGACGGTCAGGCTTACGCCGTTGACGGTTACAGAGCCCTTATCCACAGTCAGATAGCCGCGTTTGGCCATCTCTTTGTCGAAATCGTACTCGAAGGTGAAAACGTGGCTTCCTTCAGCGTCTTCAACTTTTGTGCAGCGTGCCGTTTTGTCGACGTGGCCCTGCACAATGTGGCCGTCCAATCGGCCGTTCATCAGCATCGAGCGCTCAACATTCACCTTGTCGCCAACCTTCAGCAGCCCCAGATTCGAGCAGTCGAGCGTCTCCTTCATCGCCGTTACGGTGTAGGTTCCGTCCTTGATGCGAACCACCGTCAGGCAGACGCCGTTGTGCGCCACGCTCTGGTCGATTTTCAACTCGTTGACAAACGAGCATTTCAGCGTGAAATGCAGATTTTCCTGGTCTTTCTCAATGCCGACAACTTCGGCAAACTCTTCAACAATTCCTGAAAACATAGTTCGATGTTTTTATTAATAGCACCAAAAATACGTTGATTGATAGATCGTTGCTTACAAACAATATCAGCCAACAATAATGACAATAATGTGTGCAAGATATATCAAAAAGACGTGATTTTCGCACAGAAATCTTTTTCATCTCCTATGCAATCCGCACCAGCAGTGCCCGCAATTAAGAAACCCAACTAAACTCCCGACCCGATTTTCGGAGTAAGCGTCTAATCCTGCGCCTCCGCATATTAAGCCAATGCTCAAGCGCCAGGTTTTCAACCTCATATTTGTCAAAATCCGTTTTGCGGCGCCGCTCCGACTGAAAAGCCTGAATAATGTACGCACCAATATGGCGCCTCATTTTTTCGCGATAGACCGCATCGAAAGGAATAAGTATTCCAGTGTCTTCAATGTTGTGCATCAATCGGTTAACCGCCGTACCGAACATCATCATCTGCGAAGACGCTGAGATATAGGCGGTTACATTCGGCGGAACGTTCACCCCGCGCATCCTGACAGCAGCCTTCAACAGTCTGAAGTCTTCCGCAAGGTCGTCTTTATTCACTATCAGGTTCATCAGGTCGGAATCGGAATCGGGCATTACCGACTGGTCGTCCCAAGGGCGGATAAGTTCTTCTTTATCACCAAAATGCTTCCAAAGGAAATGGTAAATCAAATCTCTTGAAATATGGTCGTATGACGGATAAATGGTAATCTTTCCGAAGAAATACAACAGTTTGGGATTCTTCATAATAATGGCCACAAGACCGTCCCACAGGTTGTCGAAGGCGAAAATGGAATTTGCGCCGTTTCGGGAACTCTGATATTCGGGTGCGACAAAATTGCGCCCGAGTTCAATGGCGTATGGCAGATAGTCGTCGATAAACTTCTGCGAAAAGCGGAATTGGTGCGAACTTGCCAGAATCGGCTGACCGCTCTCGTCAAACGCGGCTTCCGAACCCAAAAGAAATCGGTAGCCACCGATAATCGCCTCGTTGTCAGGGTCCCAGACAATCAGTTGCTTGTAAGGCTTCTCCATCTTATCGTACTCATCAAGGTCAATGGCATTGCCTGTGGAACCGCCCGCCTGACGGAAAGCCACTTCGCGTAAGCGCCCGATTTCAGTAACAACATTCGGCGAATCGTGCCACGTGACAATGTAGAGTTCGTTGTGGCCCTTGTTGGTGTCTTGCAGTTTCTTCGATTGGGTGAGTTCCGCCTTAATCAGTTCAACTGGTACGGGTTCAATAATTGTGTCCATAATGAAAAAATTCAATCTACGCCTGACGGCCAAGGATTTGAGACAATGCCCGCCATATCAAGCATCGCTTTATGTGCAACATCACGCATCCGCGCGGGTTCATCCTTCCGCGACGCCTTAACATCGGGGATAATCGGGTCGCCAACGCGAATGGTGAGCAGCGGCTCGTTCTTGCTGATAAACTTGCGCCAGCCTGTGCGGGGCCTGAACGAAATCATCAACGGCACTACAGGCAGCGAGTACCTGTAAGCCATATTGAATGTACCTAACTTGAAAGGCCGAAGCGGCGCATAGAATTTCCAACTGCAACTTTCGGGGAAAATGTGAATCCACTGCTTGGCTTTGTGCAAGTCGTCTAATGCCTGCGCGAACTTTGTAAGCCCGCCGTACTCATCGGGAATTGCTATGCCGCCAATGGCTTTCATTATGAAGCCGTCTTTGCCGTTGAAGGGCTGCGAGTACATAGGAATCCACGCCTTTCGGAAACGCATTGCCTGCATAACGCATATCATATCCCAACGGTGAACGTGGTTGCAGACGGTCATCACGCCATTGGCGAAAAGTTTGCGGTTGCGACGGATTTTCTCGCGGCCTTCAATCTTAAGGCCATACCTGATTCGGTTCACGGGGAAAGCCACTGCCCAGGTAATAAGATAGATAACCGAATGTGTTATTTTGAATTTCAGCGATTTGTCGAGATAGGTATAAGTCTCGTCGAATTTGATATCCTTGTTTTTCCCGCGTATGGGCGCCATTCTTGTAAATGGATTTTCACCCGAAAAATCCGCATCGGGTTCAGGAACATACACTCCTTCCCTCACCTTGAAATTCCGATACGCAGGGCCGTACGCTGAATAGTCCCTTAACATCAAGTTTATCAGATATTTAATTGGGCTGTTTGATATTATCTCTTGTGCAGTCCGCACTCCCTATGTTCGGGATTTTCCCACCACCAGCGGCCCGAGCGAATGTCCTCGCCAGGCTCGACGGCGCGCGTGCAGGGCTGACAGCCGATTGACGGGAAACCCTTGTCGTGCAGTTTGTTGTAGGGCACGCGGTGCTCTTTCACATACTCTTTCACATCGGCTTCGGTCCAGTTAATCAGCGGATTGAGTTTCACAAGGCCGTTGTTGGCGTCCCACTCAACAAGTTGCATATCCTTGCGCGTAATGCTCTGCTCGCGCCGAAGGCCGCAAATCCACACCTTCAGCCCCTTCAGGGCGCGCTGCAGCGGCTCAATCTTGCGCACATTGCAGCACAGGTGGCGCAGTTCGACGCTCGTGTAGAACAGGTTCATTCCGTGCTCGGCAACCATCTTCTGAACATTATGATAATCAGGAAAATAAACTTCAAGTTTGATTCCGTAGCAGTCGTTGGTGCGCTCAATGAGCGAGTAGGTTTCGGGGAAGCAGCGGCCCGTATCGAGCGTGAAAATGCGCGTCGATTTGTCGATTCGGCAAATCATATCGGTCAGCGCTTGGTCCTCGTAACTCAGGCTCGACGAGAGCGCAATCGCGCCCCGAAATTCCTTCAGAAAATACGCCAGAACCTCTTCCGCCGACGCGTTTTCAAACTGCTTGTTCAGTGATTCTATGTCCATTTTTTGTTTAGTGTAAAGTGTAATGAGTAAAGTGTAAAGTTATCGCACCGCAACAACCATTACTCTTTACTCTTAAAACATTACTCCCTATCAATCATTCCCGCACCCAGCGTGTCGTTGGTGTCGGGGTCAACAATTATCAGGCTGCCCATCACCTTGTTGGTGTGGTACGGCTCAAACACCAGCGGGCTCGCCGTTTTCAGTTGGACGTGCGCTATATCGTTCATAATCAACTGACTGACATCGGCAATTTTGTCTTGCGAATTAATGTCGATTTTGTAGTCGATAGCCTTGAACATTCCCACAACTTCCTGCGTGGCGTGGCGCACAATGTAGCGTTTGCCCAATTGCAACGGCGTCTCACGAAACCAGCAGATATTCAGCGACATAGACTGCCCCACCTCGGGCAGATTACCATTGTCGGCGCACAGAACGTCGCCACGGCTAATGTCGATATCGTCTTTCAAACAGACGGTAACTGAATCACCCTCAACGGCTTCAGTGAGTTGCTTGTCGGCAAACCAGAGCGAAACCACAGCCGACGTCTGCCCCGACGGCAGAACGCGAACGCTGTCGCCAACCTTCACCTTGCCGCTTGCAATGCGTCCAGCGTAGCCGCGGAAATCAGCGTATTTGTCTGATATGGGGCGAATTACATACTGAACAGCCATTCGGAAGGCTTCTTCGGTATCGTTTTGAATTTCAACGGTTTCCAGAAATTCAAGCAGCGGTTTTCCGTTGAACCACTGCATATTAGCGGATTTGTTCACCACATTGTCGCCCAATTTGGCCGAAATCGGGATAAAATCGACCTTGCCAATGGGCAGATGCGCCGACATCGCCTTGTAGTCGGCAACAATTTTCGCAAACACATCTTCCGAAAAATCCACCAAATCCATCTTGTTCACGCAGACAACTATCTGCTTGATTGCCAGCAATGCGGCCACATACGAGTGGCGGATTGTCTGTTCCATAATTCCGTGCCGCGCATCGACCAGAATCACCGCCAAATCGGCCGTGGAAGCGCCCGTCACCATATTCCGCGTGTACTCGATATGTCCAGGAGTGTCGGCAATAATGAATTTGCGGCGCGGCGTGGCAAAATAGCGGTAAGCCACGTCGATTGTGATTCCCTGCTCGCGCTCGGCACGCAGTCCATCGGTCAGCAGCGCAAGGTTAACTTCCTCGTTTCCACGACTTTTCGAAGCCGACTCAACCGCTTCCATTTGGTCCTCGAAAATCGACTTGCTGTCGTAGAGCAACCGCCCAATGAGCGTGCTTTTGCCGTCGTCGACACTGCCCGCGGTGGTGAACCGCAGCAGTTGCATATCTAAATATCCGTTGTTAGCCATTTTTTATTTTTGATTTCTGATTTTTGATTGAACGCAGATTTATATCGTTTCTAACCGATTTTATCAGATTCTATCAGAATAAGTTATCGGTTAAAATCGGATTGAATCGGTTAGCGACTATCTCTCATCGTCTGCCTTCATTTTTAATTTTTAATTATTAATTGTTCATTTTCAGACAATTGTCCACTGTCAATTTTCAAGTGTCAATTCTAAAAATATCCCAACTTCTTTCGGTCTTCCATCGCGGTTTCAGAGCGTTTGTCGTCGGCGCGGCCGCCACGTTCGGTGACGCG
Source organism: uncultured Bacteroidota bacterium (assembly GCA_946186925.1). Lineage (GTDB taxonomy): Bacteria > Bacteroidota > Bacteroidia > Bacteroidales > SZUA-534 > RUG13583. Next base: position 6,240 of record CAMHPA010000067.1, read on the forward strand.
GGTTGCGGCAATTTCGGCAACAATATCCTCGAGCGAGTGAGCCGTGGAAAGTGTTAATCCTGTGCAAGTTATATCGCCAATGGTGCGGCAGCGCACTTCCTTCTCAACCACCACTTCCTCGGGACGGCGCCGAATGCAGTCTTCGGCGGCAAGCCACTGTCCATCTCGCTGAAACACTTTGCGTTTGTGGGTGTAGTAGAGCGACGGCAGTTCGATTTTTTCCTGAAGAATGTACTGCCAGACGTCCATCTCGGTCCAGTTGCTGATTGGGAACACGCGGAAGTGCTCGCCCATATTCTTGCGGCCGTTAAAGATATTCCACAGTTCGGGCCGCTGATTTTTGGGGTTCCACTGCCCGAAATCATCGCGGTGCGAGAAAATGCGCTCTTTGGCGCGTGCCTTTTCCTCGTCGCGGCGTGCGCCACCAATGCAGGCATCGAATTTATGGCGTTCGATAGTGTCGAGCAAAGTGGTGGTTTGCAGCGCGTTACGACTTGCGTTGAAACCCGTTTCCTCTTTCACGCGGCCTGTGTCAATCGATTCCTGAACCGAACCCACAATTAGTTCGGCGCCCAGGCGCTGCACCAGCGCGTCGCGGTATTCGAGCGTCTCGCGGAAGTTGTGCCCCGTGTCGATATGCACCAGCGGAAACGGCAGCCGTGCAGGATAGAAAGCCTTGTAAGCCAGGTGAGTAACCACAATCGAGTCCTTTCCACCCGAGAATAGAATTGCGGGCCGCTGAAACTGCGCCGCCACCTCACGAAGAATGTAAATCGACTCTGCCTCAAGTTCTTGTAAATGCGTTTTCATATCTCAAAATCATATTTTGCCGCAAAATTAGAGAGATTATCCGTATTAACCTATCTATTTAATAGGTTTATGCGCAAAAATACGATTTTATACTTACTGAACGGGGCGAATGTGCGTAGTTGGGGGGGCGCAGGGATATTATTACCCGTCCACAACTCGATATTTTTGTGAGTTATGGACGGTGAATAATTTTCTAATCAGCGAACAAATCGTCCATAACTACCTCATTATTAACAATTCCCGAGTGAACTCCAGGCAGAACGCCGTAGGTTGTAATCATTGTCAGGGAAAGCGGTTTGTGCGTTTTGGTTTCCTCAATGAAATAGGCCATTTTCATTCTGAGATTAGCCTCGTAATCCTTTGATATTGAATATGGTGTCTGTGAGAATTTTATTTCGCAAACATTGATAATGCGGTCGGCGCGGTCAATAAGCAAATCAATTTGAATGCCTTGCGAAGCGGTGGTGCCAGCCTTCCGCCACGAGCAGGAATTGGTGGCTATTCCGCTGATTCCCAACTTCCTTTTTACTTGTGCAAGGTGCTGAATACAAACTGTCTCAAAACTGAATCCCTGCCAGGCAACCACTGTTTGCGACGAAAGATTGTTGGTCCAAAAAAGATTGTCCTTCGAGTTGTTGCCACGCACAAATTTGAAGTAAAAAAGCAGATAATTGTCTGATATTCTGTAAAATGAATTTCTACTTGTGCTCTTGAATTTCGAGTACGACGTTATAAAATCGCAGCGCTCAAGATTGTCGAGAACCTTTGACAGGCCGCCCCCCGAAAACGACGTTTCGGCAATGATTTCAGCACGTTGCAAGCCTTCGCGCTTTTGGGCGAGAGCCGAAACCACCTCAATATATTTATCTGCCTGATTGAAAAGGGCGTTGAAAAGTTCGTCAAATTCGTTTTTCATCACCGCATTCTTCTCGAAAAACAGGCGGTTAATGTTCTGTGCAAGGCTCTCGTCGGGCTTCAAAAGGCTTAAATAGAATGGCACGCCGCCAAAAGTCATATAGCATTGAACAATGGTGTATCTATCCCACATACAGCCACTTGCGTGAAGCATCTGCTCGCACTCGCCAAGCGTGAAGGGGCGCAAATATATCTGCGCGGTAATGCGGTTGTGCAGACCGCCCTTGTTTTCAATGAGCTTGTCCACCATCCACGACGTTGCCGAGCCGCAGGCCACAAACATAATGTCGGTGCGTTGCGCCGCCCACGAGTTCCAAAAGTATTCAAGCGCCGCAACAAAACTGCTTTTATGAGTGTCTATCCAAGGCATCTCGTCAAAGAAAATCACCTTGCGTTTTGCCGCAGGAAGCGTGATTATCAGCGTTTTAAGTTGATTAAAAGCGTCTTCCCAGTTTTTCAGTTCGGGTGCGAACTTCGATTTTGAAAACAGTTTCAATTGCTCGGCAAAATGTTGTAATTGAACTCGTTGCGGCTGATTTCTAGCGCCTGTATATGCAAAAGTCATACGTTTTGCGAATGTCGAATTCACAAGGAATGTCTTTCCAATACGCCGCCGCCCGTAAACAATAACAAATTCGGAACGCTTTGATTTATAAAGCGTTTCCAAACTCTCAACTTCCTTTGCCCTACCTATGATACCACACATTTTGCTAAAATTTTAACAGAACAAATATATGGATTTTTCAATTATTACCCATCCATAACTCAATATTTTTTCAAGTTATGGACGGGTAATAATAATTATTTGCCATCCATAACTCAATATTTTTTCAAGTTATGGACGGTGAATATTTCAGTTTAGCGAAAGAAAATTTACAGTTATGTGATTGATTGTCAAATCAATTAACATACCGATACCCAACCAAATCATACCTAAAAAGGTTGGCTATCGCCATAAATGCGGATTTTTGAGCCTGCTTGCGAAAAAGGCGCTGCTTAAAGTTGTTCTAGACGCAGCATCTCGTCAATGCTGTGGCGGGCGGCTGTGAGAGTGGCGGAATCGAGCGTGATTTCGTCACCGCCAACGCCCCTAACGCAATCATACACATCGCCTAACGTGGTTGCCTTCATATTGTGGCAGACGCAGTTTTTCGACAGGGCGAAGAAACGCTTGTCGGGGCAGGCGAACTGCAGGTGCTGCACAATGCTGTTTTCGGTGCCAATAATGAATTCGGTGGCAGTGCTTCGCTTTGCGTAATCCATTATCTGCGTTGTACTACCGATATAATCAGCAAGTTGCACAACTTTTGCCAAGCATTCGGGGTGGACGAGCAGCAATGCGCCAGGGTGTTTCTGACGAGCCTGCTCAACGTTTTGCGGCGTAATGAGCAAATGCGTGGGGCAGCCACCAGGCACAAACTGAAACTGCTTTTCGGGTATCTGCTGCTGCACCCAACCGCCTAAGTTACAGTCGGGTATGAACAGAATCTTATCGTTTTTGATATTCTTTACAATCTTCACTGCCGACGACGACGTGACGCACACATCGGTCAAGGTTTTCAGGCTTGCGGTGGTGTTTATGTACGAAACCACCGTGTGGTCGGGATATTTGGCCTTCAGTTGCAAGAGCAATTCGGGCTTTACCTGCTCGGCCATCGGGCAGCCTGCTTCGGCATTCGACAGAATGACACGCTTTTGCGGCGAGAGAATCTTCACCGTTTCGGCCATAAACCTTACGCCGCACATCAGCACGGTTTCGGCATCCGACTTGGCCGCCTGTTGGCTCAATCCGAACGAATCGCCCACATAATCAGCCACTTCCCAAATGTCGTGGCTTTGGTAGGCGTGCGCCAAAATGCAGATTCGCTTTTCCTTTTTCAGGCGAATGATTTCCGATTGCAATTCACTTGTCAGCATAAATTCAAGATTTTATGGGGCAAATATATTATTTATTTCCGCTGACTCTTCGGAAAGAGCTTTTTGAATCCTGTGAGCAGGTGCGGCAGCTTGCCGTCGGCCACTATCACCGTAACGGCCAAAATAATGAGAATCAAGCCGATAGCTTCACAACAAGTGAGCTGTTCGCCAAAGACGGTGATTCCGAAAAAAACAGCGGTGGCGGGTTCGAGCGCGCCTAAAATGGCCGTTGGCGTTGAGCCGATATGCTGAATGGCAATGGTGGTGCACGAAAGCGATAGAACGGTGGGTATCAGCCCTAAAGCTATCAGATTGAACCACAAATACCACTTTTCGGCCGACGGCACGTGAAACTCGCCGCGCAGCCCGATTCGGGCCACAAACACGGCCAATCCGAAAAGCAAAACGTAAAATGTAACCTTCAGCGTCGGTAACTCATTGAGTCCGTGGTGGTTGATTCCAACAAGATAAATGGCGTAAGTGAGTGCGGAACCGAAGACCATCAGGGTGCCGAAAACGTTGAGCGTGGCGCCGTTGCCCTGCCGATAGAGCAGCAGAATGCCCGTCAGCGCGGTGACTATGCTCGCCACAGTCTGCCATTTCAGCTTCTCGCGGAAGAAAACCGTCATTATGACCGCCACCATTATCGGATAGACGAAAAGCAGCGTTGACGCTATGCCCGCGTCCATAAAGTTGTAGCTGACAAACAGACAAAGCGACGAGAGCGCCATCATAACACCATAGAAAATCAGCGGGAAAAGGTTGCGACGCCCGAGCGCGAAAACCGTCAGGCGGCTGCCGTACTCGCCCGTCTGCCCGACGTGCTTGGGTTGGCGCCAAAAGAGCATCGCCGCAAGAATCAGTACGCCAATGAAATAGCGGAAGAAAAGCACCGAATCGGCGTCCAAGCCGTCGTGGTAGAGCGGCAGCGCGAACAGCGGATTCATTCCGTAGCTTATGGCCGCCGCCGCGCCAAAAAAGTAGCCTGTGAGTTTGCCTTTTGCCATCTGACGAACGTTTTGACGGCGCAAAGATACTACTTGCGTGTCACCGACTGCCTGTTTTTTCAATTATTTAACCGTGACCCGCAGCGCGTTATAACATTCAGTTTATCAGATATTTGAATCGAGAGAAAAAGAAGTCGATTCTGAAAAATCAGCTTATCGTGCCCGAAAGATATTTCTGCGTGAGTTCGTGCTTCGGATTTTTGAAAACCTGCTGCGCATCGCCAACCTCAATCACCTCGCCCATATAGATAAATATCACATAATCAGCGATTCGCAAGGCCTGGCGAAGCGTGTGCGTGACCATCACAATCGAATATTGCTCTTTGAGTTTGACAAACAAATCCTCAACAATCTTGCTCGAAACAGGGTCGAGAGCCGAAGTGGCCTCGTCGGCGAGAATGAATTCGGGCTCGACGGCAAGGCTGCGGGCAAGGCAGAGACGCTGCTGCTGACCAATCGAGAGTTTGGTGGCGGGGCTTGTCAGGCGGTCCTTCACCTCGTCCCAAAGGCCCACAACTTTCAGATAATGGCGCACAATTTTCCGCAACTCGCGGCGGCTGCTGACACCGTGAATCTTGCAGCCGTAGGCAATGTTGCCGAAAATGGACATCGGCAGCGGTGTGGGGCGCTGCGGCACAAGCCCGATACGGCGGCGCAGTTCAACCAAATCGGACGCCGAACAGTTCACAATGCTTTTGTCGCCAATGCGGATATCGCCCGACGTGCGCACGCCCTCAATCGTGTCCGACAGGCGGTTCAGGCTCTTGAGCAGAGTGGATTTTCCACAACCCGACGGCCCCACAATGCACGTGATTTTGTTGGCGGGAATGGTCACCGACACGTCTTTCAGAATGGGCGAGCCCTCAATCGACAGGTTGAAATGGTCGACCGTGAGTTCGGGCGCCACATCGGGGTGCTTGAACTTTGCGTCGGGCACAAACGGCTCGTTGCTGTCGTTGGCGAAGATTTTTCGCAATATGAGTTTTCTCATCGTAGTTTATGTTTTGAGAATCGGTTTGTTATAAATCGACCTAAAAGACTGATTACAAGCACAATAATTGTCAATACAACGGCGGCGGCGTAGGCGCGGTTCTGCACTTCGGCCTGCGGCGCGCTCAATTGGAAGAAGATTGACAGCGGCAGCGTTGCCGTCTGCTGCGAGAGCGACGTGGGGATTGTGTCGGAAAAACCCGCGGTGAACATCACGCCCGCCGCATCGCCGATTGAGCGCCCCACCGAAAGCAGCGTGGCGGTGGCGATTCCAGGCGCTATCTGCCTCATTACCACACCCATAGTTTCCCAACGTGTCGCGCCAAGCGAAAACGACGCTTCGAGCAAATCGCGCGGAAAATTCTTCGCCACCTCGTCCATCGAGCGGATTAGAATGGGGATAATCAGCAGAGTTTCAACCAGAATGCCGCCCAAAAGCGACGTGCGCAGACCGAAATAAATCATCAGCGTGAAGGCGAACGCACCGTAAACAATTGACGGAATGCCAAATAGCACATCGAATGCCAGTCGTGCCACGTAGGCCAACCGCGACTTCGATTTCAGATAAACGTTCAGAAAAAAGACCACGGGAATGCTGATTATCAGTCCGATAGCCGTTGACGACAACACAATGTAGAGCGACCCGACAATGGCGTTCAGGAAGCCGCCCGACTTGCCAATGTAGAATCCGCCGCCAGGCAGCGACGACACCATTTCCCACGTCAGGCTACGGGCGCCGCGCTTGAAAACCGTCCAGATAATGCTGCCCACCAGCAGAATGACCGCCGCTATCGACAAGTACATCGCCACACGCGCAATTCGTTCTTTTACAACAAGTTTGTTCATTAAAAGTTTAGAGTTTAACGTTTAGAGTTTAGAAGGTTTAGTGCTTCGCTGTTTAGAATGTTTAGTTTAATGTTGAACAGGTTTAACAAGTTTAAAATCATTATTTTTCATTGTTAATTTTCAATTGTCAACTGTCAATTACTTTCTTTCTATCTTGCTCAAAACCAATCGCGAAGCAAGGTTGAACACCAGCACCACCACGAAAAGCAGCAGCGCGGCGAACATCAGCGCCGACTCGTACATCGGCAGCGACAGCATCTCGCCGTAGTTGTTGGCAATGAGCGCGGGGATTGGGTAGCACGCATCGAAGACCGAATGCGGCACGGCGGCCATATTTCCGCACACCATCAGCACGGCAATGGTTTCGCCCAGCGCCCTTGAAACGGCCAGCACCACCGACGCGAAAACGCCAGGCATCGACTTGCGCAGAACAACGCTTTGCGCTGTCTGCCAACGAGTTGCACCCAATGCGTACGACGAGTCGCGAAGGTCGTTGCCAACGCTTGAGAAGAGTTCGACAAACAGACTTACCAACAACGGTAAAATCATAATACTCAGCACGATACCCGCAGCCAGAGTTGTGTATCCCGACGAGAAACTGACGAAATACGGCGCCAGCCAGTCCGAAATCCACGGCACAATGACCAGCGTGCCCCACACGCCGTAGATAACCGACGGCAGCGAAGCCAGAATGTCGAGCGCGGGATAGACGCACTTTTTCACCCATCGGCGGGCGTATTCGGTCAGAAACACAGCGGTGAAGAGCGACAGCGGCAGCGCAATGACGACGGCAATCAGCGTCACCCAAATGGTGCCCATCACAAACGGGAAGAATCCGAATTTGTTCTTGAACGGCTGCCACGTTGAGTCGGTAAGCAAGTCCCACAGCGGGATTTCGCTCAAAATGGGCGCCGATTTCCGATATAGCCCCCATCCCATCACCAGCACAAACGCCAGCGCCACAATGGTCACCGTCCGCATAGCGCCGCTCGCCGTTCTGTCCTTGATAATCCGTAAGTTACTCATTTTCGCCTTGCTTTTACCTATTATATTGATAGGTGAATCGACGGCAAATGTATGCTTTTTGGTTATTCAGCCTACCAAATTAATGGGTTAAAAGGTGAAAAACGGGTATTTATACTTATTGGAAGGGGGTGAAAATGGGTAATGGTAGGTACACGCAAGAGTAGAGCTTATGTTCGAAGCCGCACTAGACGTTCCCGCTGACGCACTAATGTATCTGCAAACAAAGTACAATATGCGAACCACCCGAAACGACAATTTTGAAAGGTATTAGAAAGATTGCGGCGGTGCTGTGAATACAAAAAAAAACACCGCAAAGTTCACACGGAACAATGCGGCAAGTGTCTCATTTATTATTCTCTACCAAATCATTTAACATCTTAAATGTGTTTTGGTACGATATTTCATCAACAGGAACCTTATGAGACTCTCTAAATGCACTTGAGATTTGAAGCCGTCCATTATTCTTATTGTTTTTTCCTTCTGTTGCAACCGACCAACTTCTATTATCTTGTTTATGCTCCTTTGAAAAATCTACTTCCTCTAAGCAATATGAACCCAATTCGTTGATATATAGACAACGTGGTTTTGCCCTGCGAAATTCAGAATCTTCATAAGCATCTTGTATAGAATACTTTACTTTAAATAAAACAAAACTTTTCTCTTGATTTGGCTCTTCCAGACAGTAATTCCTATGTAATTGACCAATTGCGGCAAGAGCATTATTCGCCTGTCCGTTCTTCTCTGCCTTGACATTAACCATCAATTTCATTCCATTCTTTATCGAATAGCAATCAAAACTTTCACTTGCGGTAGAACCTACAAATCTGTCAATTATATACTCTTCATCGCCACAATGAGTGTACATTTCAAGTTTTGATACAAGAAATTCTTCCAATACAAAACCAATGGCAGTAGAACTTTCAATACAGTTGTGTTTGTTTTGCAACAAGTTATATTCTTCCAATCGCATTACTAATTCGCGTCCATAAGATTTGAAAATGTTCCATGCATATTGTTGTAATTTCTCTTGAAAATCAAGTGTTTTCTGATAATATGCGTTCATAATATATTGTTTTATAAATCGTTATTACTAAATCTTATTGCCAACCCAATCGCTTTTCCTAATAAAGGTGGTACTGCATTGCCTATTTGAACAAGTTGTTTGTTTTTAGTCCCTTCGAAAATGAAATCATCGGGGAATGATTGCAAACGAGCCATTTCACGTGCCGTCAGTACCCGTGGCAGTTTGGGATGAATATTCACACCACCATGGTTTTCTTTAATTGTACATGATGCTTCATTCCACGGACACTTTTTCCATGCATCAGAATATCCCTTATATAAACTTTCGCCTTCGGGTAAATCCAACATTCGCTGCTCCATTTCAGGCCGATGCTTTGTCGGAACATGATTGAATTCCTTATCTTCAGGATGATTTATAAGGTCCGCTATAGCATTACCTGTTGTAACATATTCTGAAGGCTTTACTATTGGTTGTGGATGGTAGTTTTTAACACCAATTCTGTTACCAATAAAAATAACGCGTTCTCTTTTTTGCGGTGTTTTATAGTCAGCAGCACAAAGGACCGTGACATTCATTTCATAACCAATCTCCCTATAATCAGCAATAATTTTCTTTTCCACTTCTCCCTTCAGCATACTGCGCAATCCTTTCACATTCTCGCAAATGACAAAGTCAGGTTGCAGAGTTCTAACAATTTCAAGCATTTCTAGGTATAGGGAATTACGTGGGTCATCAACTATGCGATTACCTGCCATACTGAATCCCTGACAAGGAAAGCCTCCTGCGACGACATTTAGTTGTCTGCCATTTAGTTGTTGTCTTACAGTAGGAGATATCACAAGAGTTCTTGATGAAACTCCTGTTGTTCAGTATAG
>CAMHPA010000068.1 GCA_946186925.1 uncultured Bacteroidota bacterium
GTGTTAGACATAACTAAACTATAACACCTAAACATCTCTTAATCAGTTAATCAATTCTGGATATTGAATATTAGCCCGAAAGCGGGAATGCCCAAGTGGTGTTCCCGTTTTTGTTGTTGGATAATCGGGATTTTAAACGGGGAAAAACTGAAGTGCAGATTTTATTTTGTGTATTCAGTGTTTAAATCACTATTGTTGCTCACAACGATAATCGATTGTCTTTCAGGTAAAATTTTATAGTAAATCAAGTAAAAGTTTCGTGAATTTACCACCAAAAAACACCGCGAAATACGTATGCAATGGTTCTTCAACATACCAAAACAATAGGTATATTTGCGGCCACAATTTTGAAAAAGGCTATACTTGTGAACAACTACATTTTAGCGGACAATCAGGACCTGACTGGGTTTGCGTTTGGAAGCCTGATAAGGCAGGACGACGCGCAGAGCGAGATTCGGAAGGCCTCAAACAGAGCCAGTCTCACACACTTGTTGGAAGAGAACGCCAAATCGGTTGTAATTCTCGATTATACGCTTTTCGATTTCACTGACGAAGAGCAACTTATCGAAATGAGCGAGAAGTTTGCGGCAGCAACGTGGATTTTGGTCAGTGGCGAGTTGACCGAAAAACTTATCCGCCGAGTGGTTTATTCGTCGAATGTGTTCAGTATCATCTTCAAGGACAGTTCGTTACCTTCGATTCGCGAAGCGCTGACGTCGGCATCGCAGGGTAAGCGTTACATCTGCCAGCGCGCAATGGAAATGCTGCTTGCACGGCAACAGGAATCTGACGAGCAGGAAGTTCTGACGGCGACCGAAATGGCCATCGCTGTCGACATAGCCCTTGGCAAAACCACTAAAGAGATTGCCAAAGACCGTTTCTCGAGCGTTCATACCATCACCACCCACCGCAAGAACATCTTCCGCAAACTGAAGGTGAACACCGCCCACGAGGTCATAAAATACGCTCTTCGTGCGGGCTGGGTTGACCCATCGGATTTTTACACTATTTGACGGGTAGGGGCAAACCGATTTTTGCAGATTTATACCTGAATTTAAACAACGTTTATCAGCAAGCGGAAATGGGGCTTGAGGTGTCGCTTCGCAAGAAATTTAAAAGTCAGTATACCCGAAATATTTTATTGTATTCCTCGCTGATAAGTGCGTCAATGAGTGCAGGCAGAAATTTCTTTCTCGCACAAAAAAAACGGATTCCCCCGATTCGGGAAATCCGCTTTTCAATGAAAAAGAAATCTTTTAGGTTACTCTTATACTCCAGCACCGTCAGAAAACGATTCGGAAACGGCGCGCTGCTGAACAATCTTCGAGTGGGGTTTGACACTCTCTGTGAGCCAAATGTTGCCGCCGACAATGGTGTCGTGGCCAATGGTAATGCGTCCCAGAATCGAAGAATTTGAATAAATGGTAACATTGTCCTCAATAATCGGGTGGCGCGGGGTGTTCACAGGTTGACCGCTATCGTTGTAGGTGAATTTCTTCGCGCCAAGCGTAACGCCCTGATATAGAGTTACGTGATTGCCAATAATACAAGTCTCGCCTATCACCACACCTGTTCCGTGGTCGATTGAGAAATACTCACCGATTTCGGCGCCAGGGTGAATGTCGATACCTGTTGCCGAATGGGCCATTTCGGTTATGATACGCGGCAGAACGGGCACTTTGAGTTTCAGCAGTGAGTGAGCCACGCGGTAGTGAACCATAGCCTGCATTATGGGGTAGCAGAAGATTATCTCGCTGTAAGCCGTCACTGCGGGGTCCGATTTGAACATCGCCTCAATGTCGGTGTAGAGCATCCGTTTGATTTCGGGCAGATTGTTGACAAACTGAAGCGCTATCTGCTCAACTTCATCGTCCGATTTTCCTCCGTTGAAACAACTGAAACTCAACGAAATCTGTTCTTCGATTTCTTCAATCAGTTTTTCCATATTGATACCGACGTGGTAAAAACGGCTCTCGCGGCTGCCAACGCCCGAACCGAAGAATCCAGGGAAGAATATCTGTTTCAGCAATTCGATTATATGCCGTACGGAATCGATTGAAGGCAATTGGTCTCCCTCTGTACGCATCTTCTTCTCTTCGTCTGATATGTTTGACAGCAATACAACATTACGCGATAATACTTCTTTTCTATTCATTGCCAATAATTTAAGGTTGAGTTTGAAACTACGGCGGCTTTGTCAAATTTCATATTCAATCTGAAAGTCGTTCAATATTTTATCCATAAAATAGACGATTTGCTTGCGCCACCAAGCCCAGTCGTGAGCCGAGTCGGTGCCCCAGTAGTCGACCCAGGCGGGCACGTTTTTCTCGCGCAGCAGGGCGTCCATTTGGCGGGTGCTTGCCAGAAGGTCGTCTTCCCACGCGCCCTGCCCGACGCACAATATTATCCGCCGACGACGGTATTCATTCCAATAGTAATGATTGTCAGGCATATAGCGCAGAAAATCGTATGGTGAGTTTTCGTAAATCAGGCTGTCGTTGTAGTTAGGGAAGAAATATCCTGCGTAGTACAGGCCGCTCAAGGCGAGCAGAGTGTCGAACAAATCGGGGCGGCGGAAGAAAAAGTTCCCCGCGTGGAATCCGCCCATACTGCACCCCGTAACTATAAATGTTTCAGCATCGTGGCGCACTTCGGGAATCAGTTCGTTCACAATGTAGCGGTACCAGCGCTCGTGAAGGTCAATGCGGTGGTGGTAGTCGCCGCCCGTTTGCGACCACGTCTCGCGGTCGATACTGTCGACGCAAATCAGGCGAATCCGCCCGCTGTCGATAAATCCCGACAGAACGCCCACCATATCGAAATCCTGATAATCGTAGAACCGACCGTCCTGCGACGGGAAAACCAGAACGGGGTGGCCGCTGCTGCCGTAGGTTTTGTATTCCATATCGCGGCCAAGATTGTGGCTGTATTTCTTTATATATTTGATTTCCATCGGCTTAAAACTTTTCGTGCACAAAATTGACAAATTCTTTCACGTCGGCAAAAGTATCAAGTTTAGCGGTGTACATTTGCTGTCCCATTGCCGCCCAGAACAGTTCGGGCATACGCTCGCACATTACAATGCGTCCGCCGTAGCGCTCAAGAATTTCGGCGTGGCTGTGGCGGTAGCGGTTGAAGTCGCGGCGGCTTGCAAAGGCGCAGTAATACTGACTGTCGGCCTCGGGCGTGCGGTTCTCGTCGAAGGCCACCATATCGGCCCAAATCTTGTAAACATCGGTCGAGTGCGCGTAGTTTATCATATCGGGTGTGTAGCCGCCAGCGGGCCGCATATTCACCTCAAGCGCCACAAATCCGCCCTTTTTGCCCAAACCAGGGCGGTCGGCGTCGAGACGGAAAAACTCAAGGTGCACAAAACGGCTGAAAATGCCGAAAGCCTTCACTGTTTTCCTGCCTAATTTGCGCAAAGCCTCGGGCATTGTCTTATCGACATAGTATGAAAGGTCGAGTTGGCGGTTGACAATGTCCATTATCGACGGCGGCCACACGGTCATCGACTCAAAGAGCGGTTCGCCTTTTGAGTTGATAATGGCGTCGTATGAGCAAATTTCGCCGCTGACAAACTCTTCGGCCACATAAAACGGATAATTGCTTTCGGTTTCAAAGAAGTTTTTCAGTTCGGCTTCATCGCTGATTTTGTAGGTGCCATTGGCGCCCACGCCCACGTCGGGCTTCAGAATAATCGGGTAGCCAGTGGTTTTCGCGAAAGCGCTGACGGCGGCAAAACCGTCGGCTGCCTTTGCCTGACGGGCTGTCGGAATACGGCCTGCGACGTAATGTTTTTTCATTTCCGACTTCTCCTTAATACTTGCAATCTTGTCGGATTTTATGCCTGTGCCAATGTTGAAATCGGTCCGCAGCCTTGCGTCCTGCGCCAGCCAGTACTCGTTGTTCGACTCAATCCAGTCGATTCGCCCGTAGCGGAACGCAAAATAGGCCACACCACGGTAAACCTCGTCGTAGTTTTCGAGCGACTCGACGCGGTAATACTCCGTCAGCACCTCTTTAAGTTCCGCGGGCAGCGACTCGTATGGCGTGTCGGCCAGAGCCAGCACGTTCACACCGTTCTGCTTCAAACGCAGACAAAACTGCCAATAGGTGTGCGGAAAATGTGGTGAAATGAAAATGCAGTTCATTAAGTTCTTGTTTTTCAATTATTTGCCCCAACAATCTTCCGCAGCGCAATCACCAGACGGTCAACCTCTTCGCGGGTGTTGTAAACGGCGAACGTGGGGCGAACCGACATCTCGTAGCCCAAAGCCCGCAACGCAGGTTGGGCGCAATGGTGGCCAGCGCGCACGGCAATACCTTCTTTGTCGAGCATTTGACCGACTTGCGGCGCAGGAATGCCAGGAATGTCGAACGACACAACGCTGACGCGGTTTTTGGGGTTGCCAATGAGCGTTACGCCAGGAACGAGCGCAATCTGCTGCCGCGCGTACTCCGTCAGGTCGTGCTCGTGGCGCTCAATGTTGTGAATGCCCACGCTGTTGACAAAATCGAGCGCATAGCCCAGCCCAATGGCGTCGGCAATGTTGGGCGTGCCAGCCTCGAAGCGTGCGGGCGGCTCGTTGAACTCGGTCCGCTCAATGGTCACGTCCTTAATCATATTGCCGCCACCCTGCCACGGCGGAAGCATTGCCAGCGCCTCTTTTTTGCCGTAAACCACGCCAATGCCCGACGGGCCGTAAATCTTGTGGCCCGAAAAGACAAAGAAATCGCAGTCCATATCCTGAACGTCGATTTTGGTGTGAGCCACCGACTGCGCGCCGTCAATCAGCACGGGAATGTTGTGAGAATGAGCGATTTTAATGATTGCCGCCACATTGTTGATTGTTCCGTAGGTGTTGTTGACGTGCCCCACGGAAATGAATTTTGTCCGCGGCGTGATAAGTCGCTCAAGTTCAGGCAGAATCAGGTCACCGTTGCGGTCGATGGGGATGGCCCGCAGTTCGGCCTTGCGCTCCTTGCACACTTGCTGCCACGGCACAATGTTGGCGTGGTGGTCGAGTGTCGAGACAATCACATTGTCGCCCTCGAGCAAATATTTGCGTCCGAAAGTCTGCGCCACAAGGTTGATGCCTTCGGTTGTTCCGCGCACAAAAACGATGTTGTCCACCGATGGTGCGTTGATGAACCGCGCCACCTTCTCACGCGCACCCTCATACTGGTCGGTAGCACGTGCGGCAAGCGTATGCGCGCCGCGATGGATGTTTGAGTAGTCGGTCTTGTAGAAGTGGCTCAAGCCGTCAATCACGCGCAGCGGCTTCTGTGTCGATGCGCCGTTGTCGAACCACACCAAATCCTTGCCGTTGACCTTCTGGTCGAGAATGGGGAACTGCTTGCGAATCTCAGTCTGGTCAATGGTGTCGGCCTCCTCATAGTGCAGGTTGTGCACCAGTTCGGTTTCGGGAATGCCGATTCCGAACCCGTTGTCCTTCAGCATACATTTCCGACGGTCGGGCTGCACGTCGTCTTGTTTGTCAGACGGTTGCAAGTCAGGTTCGGCCTTGGGCGCGTCTTCGGAAAAATATTTTTCGACCACGCTCTTGAACAGCGTCTCATCGGCATCCGAAAGTTCGCCTGTGAGCGGAACCTTCGGCATTGCGAAAGCGCTGAAATCGGCCTCTGGCGCTGGCTGCGCCAATGTCGGACTTGCGTCGGGCACGGGTGCGTCAGCGTCGAACCTGAACTGCGGAATCTGCCCCAGTTCGGGAATGTCGGGCCTGAAGTTATCTAATTCATTGGCATACATTATTTTTCGATTTGGTTACGGTGTTGGTAATCGTGATAGTAGCCCACCTCAACGTTCTCGAGCACAGCAATGGCATCGTCGGTCAGGCTGGCGAGCGAGAAGTATTTTGTGAGCAGGTAACTTGCCACGCCGTATTGGTCGAGTCCCATCAGTCGAGCCGAAAGTGACGGCGCAATCTCGCCTGGAATGCCAGCCTGGTGCAGGCCCACAACGCCTTGCTCCTTCTCACCTGTGCGCACTAGAATAATGTCGGTGGTGCCGACGCCGCGGCTGGTCAGGTACTGGCCTTTGATTTCGACCTTGTCCGACGGAACAATGGGCACGCCGCGCCACGTAATCACCTTTGTACCAAACAAATCGATAGAAACAGGCGGCACTCCGCGCCAAGTGCATTCACGCTCGAAGGCGGCAATGGCGCGCGGGTGGGCAATGAAGAATGCGGGCTCTTTCCAAACAAGCGACAGAAGTTCGTCAAGGTCGTCGGGGGTTGGGGCGCCGTAGCGTGTACTGATTTTGTAGCCAGGCGCAGCCTGTGCCAGCAAACCAAACGTTTTGTTGTTGATAAGTTCCCACTCCTGACGTTCCTTAATGCTCTCGATTGACAGACGAAGTTGTTGCTCCAACTGATTGTAAGGCGCATTGTATAAGTCACTTACGCGAG
The DNA here is from genome assembly GCA_946186925.1 of uncultured Bacteroidota bacterium. Lineage (GTDB taxonomy): Bacteria > Bacteroidota > Bacteroidia > Bacteroidales > SZUA-534 > RUG13583. Next base: position 6,435 of record CAMHPA010000068.1, read on the forward strand.
TGTGGACGCGCACAACCGTCTGCAGTGTGTTGAGCGAGTATTCGGTCGGTGTCTCGTCGTAGTCAATGTATGTTTCGGGGATAATGTTGTCCTCCTCGTGGCCGCTGACAAGGTCGATATGCTTCTCACCGTGGTCGTTGACTGTGGCCTTCAGGCGCAGGTGGTCATCGACAGCGTTGTTGAACTGCTCGCGGAAATTCGGTTTTTCTTTGATAAGTTTCTCAAGCACAGGCGTTTCCAACTGAAGGAAAGTTGAGTTTGTGAGTGAGCGTACCGAGACGGTTGAACTAGCGGCGCTCAAAAGGTCGGTCTCGCCAAAATACTCGCCAGTGCCAAGCAGGGCAATGCGCAGTTCCTCGCCGTGGATACCCGTGCTGATAACCTCAGCCTGACCGCTTGCCACAATGAAGAATTTCTGCTTGTCTTTGCCTTGAGTGATAAGGTTTTTACCGCGTTTCACCTCAACAGGCACAAAGTTGCGCGCAAGGTCGGACACAATCTCTTGGTCGATACTTGCGAAGAGCGGAATCTGTCGCAAATCTTTGGCCGTGAAACTCGGCACGCCGTCGAAATACTGAATGGCGATACGGTCGGCCTTTTTCAGTTCCACCTTGGTGCGGTTGACGCGGTAGGTGCCACTCTCAACCTGTGTCCACGGCAGCAGTTTCAGAAGAAGCCGCGGTGTGATTGACCCCATTTGCGGTGGGGTTTTGGTAGTATTCGCAAGTTTGCGAGCCGTTGCAGTCGTAATGCTGCGTTGAATGTTGCTGTCTGCCATAGTTTTAATGCTTTTAAAAAGTTAATTTTAAATTATTTAGATAATTATCAATCTCGTTTTTCTTCTCAATTTCCTGATTCGGAAACACACTTTATTTGCCATTACAATTCTTATCAACCTATCGTTTTAATAGGTTTATTCTTGATAAAAAATGCTATCTACAACACATTAATTCTGATGCAGATAGCACAGATTCCTGATTCGCTCTATCTCAAATTCACCTTTTCCTTCACTTCGCCGTCGGCTATCGCGAAAGCGTTGAAAACAGGCTGCGGGCCAGCGAGCGAGAGAATGAAATACAAAATATTCGGGTCGAAGGCCAACCGAATGTCCTCTGCCGACGGTCGCGACGGCGACGCAGGGTGGCTGTGCCAGTTGCCGACAATCACAAGTCCGTTCTGCCGCGCGTATTTGACGGCCGCAAACTGCTCGCGCGGGTCGAAACTGAAATGCTCCTCCGAATGGTCGATATTGCGCATCGGGTAATTCATCGTAACCGTTTGACGGTCAGGACCAAGCAGGTAGCCGCACGACTCCACGGGCGCATCGTTTTGCGCCTGTGCCAGAACACTCTGATAAGCCTCGTCGGTAATTGTCAGTTCCATCTATTTCTGAATGGTTACTTTGTGAATATTTCCTTCGACGTGCGTGATACTCAGCACGTTATAGCCTTGTTCAACAGCCGTGCGCGGCACGTTGGTGAGCGGTTCGCCTTCGGTAAGCAGCACCTCTAGAATGTCGCCTTCAGCAATCTGCGACAGTTTGAGTTTCGTCCTGACAAATGTCATCGGGCAATGCTCGTTGGTAATGTCTAATGTGTGTGTTGCCATAGTTATTTAGGATTTAGGATTTTGAATGAACGCAGATAACACAGATTTAACAGATTAACGCAGATTTTTTCTACAAAGCGGTGTCGCTTCGCGAGAAATTCTGACAAAATTTTGTTTTAAAATTTTATAAAAATTTCCGCCCGTCAGGGCGCACCCCGAATCATATCCCTCTACCTTCATTGCTCATTTTCAATTTTCCACTTTCAATTTTCAATTGTCAAATAAACATCGTCCGTCCGCCTTCGGATATTTCAAGGAACGACGCCACGCCGAGTGTGTCCTTCACCTCGTGAATGAAATCGGACTGCTTGAGCCCCAGAACGTGCATCGCCATCTCGCAGGCGTACAGGTTGACGCCGAGCGCCGTGGCCGCCTCAACTAGTTCCTCAAGTGTGGCCACGTTGTTTTTGCGCATCAGTTTGCGGAAAATGCGCGGACCAGCACCGCAGAAGTTGAATCGGCTTGTGGGTGTTGCGTGCAGGCCGCCCATCATAAAGCCGAATATTTTTGTGAGCCAGTTGCCGCCCACAAAGGCGCGGCCGCGTTTCTGCTTGATTGCGTCGAGCCCCCAGAAGGTGAAGAAAATGTTCACCTCGTAGCCCACAGCCGCAGCGCCTGTTGCCAGCGTGAACACGGCCGTCAGTTTGTCGAATTCGCCCGAAAAGGCTATCAATGAAAGTTTCTTTTTGTCTGCCATAATCGTTTTTTTTAAAGTTTAGTCGCTTCGCTGTTTAGAAGTTTAGCGCTTCGCTGTTGAGACTCTAAACTTTCCCAACCTTCTCAACCTTTCTTATGTGCTGCCAAGTCGCAAACACCTTGTTCATAATCAATCAGTTCGGTCACTGTCGGATTGGTGCCGCAGAGCGGACAACTCTCGCGCCGTTTGACGTTTATCTTTCTGAAATCCATTGTTTTTGCGTTAAATGTCAGCAGTTTGTCGGTCAGTAGTTCGCCCACACCGATAAAATATTTGAGTGTTTCGGCAGCCTGAATTGTGCCCAACATTCCCGCAATGGCGCCCAGCACGCCAGCCTGCGAGCAGGTGGGGACGGCGTTCGGCGGTGGCGGTGTCTTGAACATACAACGGTAGCAGGCGTGGTCAGGAACGTAGGTAAACGTCTGTCCCTCAAAGCGTAAGATTCCGCCGTGGCTGAACGGTTTGCCAGCCATCACGCAAGCGTCGTTGATTAGGAATTTGACGGGGAAATTGTCGGTTCCGTCAACCACAAAATCGTAGTCGCGAATAATGTCGAGCGCATTGTCGGCACGCAGAAAATCCTGATATGCAACCACTTTCACACTCGGGTTGATTGCCTGCATCGTCTCTTTGGCCGACTGAACCTTTGGCCGACCAACATCGGGCGTGGTGTGGATAATCTGCCGCTGAAGGTTGCTCAGGTCAACCACATCGCCATCGACAATGCCAATGGTGCCAATGCCAGCGGCCGCCAGATACATCGCCACCGGCGCGCCCAGGCCGCCAGCACCAATCACCAGCACCTTCGCCTCGCGTATCTTTTCCTGCCCCTCAACACCCACGTCCTTCAGCAGAATGTGGCGCGAGTAGCGGATTAGTTCTTCTTCTGTATAATCGAACATAGCAATTAATGAATTACGATTTTTGGTTTTTGAATTACGAATTCTCAATTATCAATTATATCGCGCCGCCGCCCATAAAGTACAGAAAATCAACTGCATCGCCATCGCTCAGAGTGGTTGTGTCGTAATCTTCTCTTTCAACAAACTCTTCGTTTATCTGCACGCTGACCATATCAGGCTGAGCCACATTGTTTTGCTTTATCAATTCCGATACTGTTATCGGCAATGCGACTTCCTGCTTGTCGCCGTTTACTGTAATTGTTGCCATAATATTCTGATTTTTAATATGTTAATCTTTATATAACATTGTTGACAGATAGCGTTCGCCAGAGTCGGGCAGCAGAACAACAATGCGCTTGCCCTTGTTCTCGGGACGCCGCGCAATCTCAATGGCCGCGTGCAGCGCCGCCCCCGACGAAATGCCCACCAGCACGCCCTCGCACCGCGCAATGTAGCGGGCGGCCTCGAAAGCGGCGTCATCGGTGACGCGGAAAATCTCGTCATAGACGCGCGTGTTGAGAATCTTTGGTATGAAGCCCGCGCCAATGCCTTGCAACTTGTGCGGTCCAGGCTTGCAACCTGACAGCACCGCGCTGCCCAGCGGCTCAACGGCCACCACCTTGATTTCGGGATTGAAGGCCTTCAGTGTCTCGCCAACGCCAGTAATGGTGCCGCCCGTGCCCACACCCGCCACAAAAATGTCAATCTGCCCGTCGGTGTCGGCAATGATTTCCTGCGCCGTTGTCTCAACGTGTGCTTTCGGGTTGGCCTGATTCTCAAATTGTTGCGGAATGAACGCATCGCCAATCTGCGCCGCCAGTTCTTTTGCCTTGCGGATTGAGCCAGGCATACCCTCATAGGCGGGCGTCAGCACCAGTTCGGCACCCAGAGCCTTGAGCAGGGCACGGCGTTCGAGACTCATTGAGTCGGGCATTGTGAGAATGAGCCGATAGCCGCGCGTGGCAGCCACCACGGCCAGACCAATGCCTGTGTTGCCGCTTGTGGGTTCAATAATCACCGTGTGCTTGCCAATAAGCCCTTTGCGCTCGGCCTCGTCGATTAGTTTCAGCCCCACGCGGTCCTTCACGCTGCGCCCAGGATTCAAAAACTCGAGTTTGGCCACAATCTGCGCCTTCGTCCTCTGCTCTTTCTCGATTTTGGTGAGTTCCAGAAGCGGCGTGCGGCCAATCAGTTCCGTTATGTTGTTAGCAACTTTTGCCATTTTTTTACATCTATTATTTATGACTTTGCAAATGTAAAAATAATTTTCTACTTACCCACTATGTTGGTAGGTTATTTTTTCTAAAATGTCCTGTTTAGAAAGATTTTTAGTTCAAAGCCATCTTCTCTTTCTTATTGATTTTGCGATAGAAACGAATGGCGTTGGGGTTGTTTCGCGACGCGCGGTTGACGGCTCGCACGCGGGCGGCGAGTTTGCGGAACCAGTTTTTCGGAATCAAATCGGTTTGGCCAGGCACAGAGCCGTTTTGGTCGAGTTGGCGAAGGCGGACAAGTGCCGAGAAAGCCGTTTGCGCCACATCGATACACGACTGCCCAGGGCCAGCAATGCCGTACAGATATCCCGACGCGGCTTGTATGGCGGCATTGAGAACGGCCGAGTCCTCGTCGGCTGACGCCCTAATGCGGCGGAAAACCGCGTAACGGTGCCTTTTCGAGCCGTTGACAATGTCGGCGCGGCGTATGGCTTGGCGCAGATTGCCGACCACAACGCCCGAAGTGTCGGTTATCAGAATGTCGCGGTCCGCCAGGGTGTTGAAGCCCCACGGCTTGGGCATTCCTGCGGTTCCATTTATCGAGACGTAATGCCAGCCGCGCTGCTCATCGCCAACCATCACGGCAATATGGCCGTTGCCGAAAGCCGCCTTTTTATCGAGCACAAAAACAATGTCGCACCACGCGGCACAGCCAAGGTGCAGTACGGCTGCAAAGAAAACGGTCAATGGTAATCTAGTCTTAATCAATGGATTACTATTTGATGACACGGCACGTTCCTACAAATGTCCGCCTTTTATACGTATCGATACACCGTCACGCACTCACCGTTTCGCCCCGCAAATCCTTATCGGTCATCGCGCAGACGCACGAGTCGGACCAGACGTTTTCGGCGGTTTCAATCATATCGATAATGGTGTAGAACGGCAGAATGACGGCCAGAACGCCTATCGGGGCACCGACGCCCGACATCAGCGAAAGCGTCAGGAAATAGCAACCCATCGGGACGCCCGCATTGCCAACGGCTGAGACTACCGAAATCAGCAGCCAAAGTACTATGGTTGAGAAGGTTATGGGTGTGCCGCCGTTTTGCATCACGAAAAGTGAAGTGACCAGAATGAAGGCCGCGCAACCGTTCATATTGACGGTGGTGCAGACGGGTAGCACAAAGCGCGCCACGGTGGGGCGGACGCCAAGCCGACGCTCGGCCGAATCCATTGTCACGGGCAGGGTGGCCGCGCTGCTTTTGGTGAACAGGGCGGTTAAGACGGCGGGCGCCATTCGGCCCAGAACCGTCAGCGGATTGAGCCCGCGCACAAGCAGAAACAGCGGCAGAACAACAAAGAACTGCACCACGTTTCCGCCCAGAACCACAAGCAGATACTTGCCCAACGAGCCAGCCACAACGCCAGCGCCAAGTTGCGCCGTGAGTTGCGCCGCAAAGGCCACAATGCCAATGGGTAAAATCTTGATTATCCAGCGGATAAGTAGGAAAAGCAGTTCCTGAAGGCCGAGAATCAGACGCACCACCGCCGCCTTGTTGTCCGACTCGGGCAATCGCGACAAGCCAATGCCCACAATAAACGCTATCAGCAAGAGCGACAGCACGTTACCTTCGAGCAACGGACGCAGGAAGTTGTTCGGCACAACGCCAAGAATATGGTCGGCGTAGGTGAGCGGCTGTGCCGACGGCTCGGCAGTGGCGGCAAACGCACCCGCGGGAATGTTTTCGGGCTTGACCAGCACAAAAAGCACCGCGCCAACAGCGGCCGCGGCCACCGTGGTGAGCAGCGTGTAGACGACCGTTCGGCGGAAAATCGGCCCCGAGCCCTTCGAGCCGAAAGTGGCGAACGTGCTTATCACCACAAGCAGAATGGTGGGCATTGCCAGCAGTTGGAACAGCCGCGTGAAAACGGTGGCCACAAAATTGGCAACAGCGTCGATGGCGCCCACGCCCAGAATGCCTAAAACTGCGCCCAAAACCAGCGCGCCAATCCAGATAACTAATTGTTTCATAGTCTATTTCGTTTAATTGTTCAATCGTTTAATCGGTGAATCGAAGTTAGGAAAGTTTAGCGCTTCGCTGTTGAGCAAAAGTTGAGTCGCTTCGCTGTTTAGATAACCAACCTTTCTCAACTATCTCAACTTTCTAAACCCTTAACTTCTAAAATCTCCCCTTCTCACCCCTTACCATTCAAAAGTCAAATTCACAAAAACATTCCGCCCCTTTTGCGGAATATCGTTCCAATCGGCATAAGTGGCGTAGCGCTTGTCGAGCAGATTCTCGATTCCCGCCCTGACAGTCAGCCTTTTATCGCCGACAGACTTCTGCCAGAGTGCCGACAGGTCGCAGACGGTCCACGCGGGTGTTTCGGTCTCGCCGTATTTGGCCGCAAAGTGGCTCTGACGGCCGTTTCCACGCAGAACAACCTGCGCCTGCCACTGCCCGTGGTTCAGCCCGATTTGCGTCTGCCAACCCACGGGCGCAATGAGCGGCAGCGGGTCGTTGTCGGCGTCGCGGCCCGAGCCGATGCTCAATTTGCCGTTCAGATTCAGCCATTTAAGCGGCTGCCACTCGGCCGTTGCCGACGCGTTGGCAATGGTGGCGCGGCTGATGTTGCCGTACACCTTCACGCCTTCAGCGCCCACGGTCATTGGCGAGATGCGCTCTTCGAGATGCCCGATGATGTAATCGGCAAAACGGAAGGCGCTGCCGTCGATGCCCACCTGCAAAGCCGCGCCCACACGCCATTTCAGGGCCGCGTTCAACTCAAAAGCCGACTCGTTTTTCAGGTGCGGATTGCCGATGTAATCGTATTGGTCGAACGTGTTGTTCAGGTAGTACCCGTAGGCTTCGGTCACCGTTGGCGCGCGGCTTCCCCAGCCAGCCCCAGCCGACAGTTGCAGACCGCCCAACTGCACGCGGTAACTCGCCGCCACGCGCCCCGTGGTCTGATAGTAGGCGTCGGTCATTGCGGGGAAAAACACCTTCAGCGCGTGATAGCCTTCTTCGTTATCGAGCCGCTGATGCTGCCACGCAACCTTTGCCGAGAGCCGCACCTGTTGGTTTTCGGTCAAGCCGATATTGTCCGTCAGCGCCAGCCCCGTGTTGAGCGTCGCCACGTCGGGCCAGGTCACCATATACATTGGCGCCGCGCCGCCAGGATACATTGTCATATCGGCAAAGCGGCGGTTATGGTAAAGGTCGTAGTTCAGAGCCAGGTCGTGGCGCTTTCGCGATGCCGTGAGAAGGCTGTAGAGCCCCGCCGTGCGGCTGCGTCCAGGCATATCCATATGAATCTCGACGTCGGGCCGCTTCGTGTCGTCCATTTCGTGGGTGATGTGGTTGTAGTAAACCTTCGTTTCCCAACTCGCCCAGCCAAACAAATGCTTGACTGACAGCGATGTAATGATACCGCGGGCCAGCCCCACGTCCATATTCAAGGCGGGATAGCCCACGTCGGTGGCGCGGTCGAAGATGAAGGTGGCTTCAAGGGCGTCGTTATCCGTCAAGCGGAAACCTAAATTACTGAAAACATTCACTTTATGGAATTGCGAAAACTGCAGCCGCTCGCCGCCGCCAACCTTGTAATTCTCGGCCTGTCGGTAAAAGGCGCCAATGTTCGCGTAAGCGCGATGACCGCTCAGAGCCGCGTCGGCGCCATACACCTGCACGTGGCCGTTCCACTCGTGCCCCGCCGACAGGTTCACCCGCAGCGGGTCGGCGTCGAAACCAGCCTTCCGCAAACGCAAATCAAGGCTTCCGCCGATGTTGCCCGTGGCCTGCGGATTGCCGTCGAGACCGCTGTTCAAACTGATAGTCTGTAAGTTACCACTCTCAACATATGACGTCACAGGGTCCATTTTGTCGGTGCAGGCGTAGAAAATCTTCATTCCGTCGATGGTTGTCGAAAGACGCTCGGTGGGCATATTGTTCACCACAGGTTCCCACGCGTACGAGCCGCGCCGCACCATTGCCACATTGCGCAGATTGCCAATGTGCTCGTCGATGCTTGCCGCCTGCCCCTTCACCGCCCGCCGCCCGCCCCGCGACGCGGTGGAAACGATAACCACTTCGTCCACAGTCAGTTCGCGGGCCACAGTGGTGTCGGCGGCGGTGGTCAGTAATGTCGATATAATCAGTAATGATACCATTCTCTATCTCTATTTTTAATTTTAGTTTGATGGCGCCGACTTACCTGATTTTGTTTGATTTGCAAATCAGACTACAATCGCGCCCTAGTTCTGTTGTTCTTAATGACGGTGCAAAGATAGATAATTATTTCTACCAACCTATAGGGTTGGTGGGTTTATTTTCTAAAAATGATATGGTTTTTGGGGATTTTCTAGTGTGGAAGTGGATTTGCGGTAAGGATTTTAGAATTTAAAAGCCGTTTAAATTTTCAATTTTCATTTTCAACAGCCGTCATACACAAATGTTTTCTCTAACCGATTTAAGCAGATTTAATCCGAAAAGGTAAAATGCCATACAGATTAAAGGCGACAAAAAAATGTATGGCTGTCAATAAGGCAGCCATACGTTGCAGTATCAATCGCTTATTTTAAAATGGAAGTATTTCATCAACAAATACAGACGTGCAATGGTCAAACAACA
>CAMHPA010000069.1 GCA_946186925.1 uncultured Bacteroidota bacterium
AAACTTTTTGGTATAAATGATGTAGCGTCTTCTATACCATCAATACTTGTAACAATTGGTATTTTAACGGTTGTTTTTGCACTTTTGCGCAAAAGGGGATTTATGCCAACATTTTTTGGGTTGGCCGTCACAGCATTGACAAATCACACAATGTTTTATTCTAACAAGCTAATGCCAGATATTTATGTGGCCTTGTTTGTGGTGCTAGCCGTATATTTCTATTACCAGTATAGGTTTACTGATAAAGGAGGCCTGTTTTTTTGTGCCATCGGCTTCGCGTTTTCGCTGTTTTTGGGATTTTCATCAAAAGGCACAATTGTTCTTGTGATACCATTGCTGCTTTATCTTTTTCTGTCCGATTTGCTTACGCGGCAAAATAAGTCATTCTGGATATGGTCGGTAGCGGCCGGAATTTTGTTCATGCTGGCATATTTTATTGTCATCAAAGTTGTTACTGGCGAATTTATGTATCGATTCAAGGCTATAGCGCAAAACAGCTATCTGAATACGTGCAGCTACGACCAACAACCATTTGGAATATTGATAAAACGATTGTTTTTCGATTTTTTCGATATGATAATAACGAATGTGATGGCAGTACCCATTGTGTTTGTAATAGCGGCGTTTATAAGGAAAGATGGATATCAGATGTTGAAAATGCAGACGCCAACAGACTTTTTTGCGACTGTGGCGCTGTTGTTGTTTTTGTCATCCAACTTTATGACAATTTCGGCCACTTCGTATATACCAATGTGTATAGACATTCGGCATTATCTCTTCATAGTGCCTGTGGCTGCTGTTGCGGCAGCTTGCTTTGTGTCAGAAAAGCCCACAAGAAATCAGCTGTATGCAATACTCGGAATGTTTGTTTTTTTGACATTGTATTCGTTCTTCTCGGTCCGTCAGCAGTGCTATCGTGTATATTTGCCAATGACCATGGTTGCCGGATTGGCCATATGGTTTAAACACAAACAGATTAAAAATCAGTGGTTGTTTATTGCCTTCATTGCGGCAATTGCCATACTTCCGGTTAAGACCATAAGCACTGCGCGCTATTACGAGTATGAAAACCGTCGTGACGCGCTGATTAACGAGGTTTTATGTAGTACCGACACACTGCCGGTCGTGACTGACAACGTATGTGCACGTATGATGCGCTACTATGCCGGTTTCTCAACCGATAAGAAGATTTTCTCATTCGATGAGTTCGATGGCGGCACCTCCCGGGCCGAAAAGGCGCTTTTAGTTCTTAACTATCACACAATGGCATTGAATGGCATTTCCTATAGCGATTTGCCCTATTATGCAAGTCAGGTGCTGGCAAAACAAACACCGTATTTTGATAAATACGGAATGAGAATTTTTAAAATGGATTCTATTGAAACACAACAGATAGACACTCTTTTCATTAGCAAAAACAATTTTGATGGCGATGTGCCGGAATATTGGCGAGCCGAACCGTTACTATCGCAAAAAACCAGTTGCAGCGGACAAAATTCTAATCGGGTAAAAAAATATTCCGCCACATTCGATTACCCGATTGACTCTCTGCATTGCGCAGGCTATGATACGGTTTTCGTAGGAATATCAGCCAATTGCAACTGTTATTCGAAAACCAATTGCGCAATTGTTGTATCAGTCGAGAATCAAAATTGCAGTTTCAGTTGGAACTCAGCTAAAATTGATAGCGGTGTTGTTGCATTTTCACATTGGTATAAGTTTGAATATGAGCAGGAACTGCATTTAAAAGAATATCCGTCTGACGCCGTGGTTCGCATCTATTTCTATAAAACGGATTGGTCGAAAGTCTATATTGACGATTTTGAAATAAGTATATGTAAACATTCCAATTGATAGCGAATGTTCAATGAAACATTTAATGAAAAAGTAATAATGCTTTGTAAATCCTTAAATTATAGACTAACAGAAGAATTTTGTTTTTTTGAAAAACATATGCATTGGCTCTTTTTACAACAATCTTTGCGCCAGCAATTCCGAAATGTGAACTATTAACTATATTTACCCGCTTTTTTAGGAACCGTTGAAACTGAAATCGGCCTGAAATTGCTGATAAGTTTGACAAAAAGAACATAAGTATATGAGCAACGATACAACACGCGGCTATTCAATTGAAAATATCGATTCGGAAACAACCAATTGCAAAATCACCTACTCGGGCAAACTGAATGTTTTTGATTGGCTGAACGACATTCCGGAAGGAATTGACAAAAATGAAATTTACGAAGTACGCTTCAAAAACACCCGCAAAGGATTTTATTACAACACGAATAATCTGCGTCTGGCGCCTGGTGATATTGTAGCCGTTGAGGCGTCGCCTGGTCACGACATCGGCATCATATCGCTCAAGGGCCCGCTAGTGCTCTGCCAGTTGCGCAAGCATAATATCAATCCGCAGGGCGAGTTCAAGACCATCTACCGCAAGGTGAAACCAACCGACATCGAAAAATGGAAAGAGGCCATCGCACTCGAAACCGACACTATGATTGAGTCGCGCAAGATAGCTTCCGACCTAAAGCTCGATATGAAAATCGGCGATGTTGAGTATCAGGGCGATAAGACCAAAGCCATCTTCTATTATATAGCTGATGACCGTGTCGATTTCCGTCAGTTGATTAAGGTGCTAGCCGACCGTTTCCATATTCGTGTGGAAATGCGCCAGATAGGTGCGCGGCAGGAGGCAGGGCGCATTGGAGGCATCGGGTCGTGCGGGCGCGAGCTTTGCTGCTCAACCTGGATGAGCAATTTTGTGTCGGTGACCACCACGGCGGCGCGCTATCAGGAGTTGTCGCTCAACCCGCAGAAGCTGGCCGGCCAGTGCTGCAAACTCAAGTGCTGCCTCAATTACGAGGTCGATTCTTACATCGATGAGCGTAAGGATTTTCCGTCGTCTGATACCTCAATTATGACCACCAACGGCAAAGCTTACCACGTTAAAACCGATGTGTTCCGCCGCCTGATGTGGTACTCGGTTGGCGATGCCAACAGCCTCGACCTGATACCGGTTTCGGTTGAGAAGGTAAAGGAGTATCTTGATATGAACAAACGTGGCATCAAGGTACAGCTTGAGGCACAGACCGAATCAGACAGCGAAAGCGAGGATAAGGAAATCGATTTCACGCAAGTCGTAGGGCAAGATAGCCTTACAAGATTCGATTCTTCGCGACGCAAAAAGAAGAAACATCGTAACAGACCAAACCGTGGCGGCAATAACGGCAACCAGAGAAGAGATGAAAATAATGATTAAGATAGCTGTTGCTATTAGCCTGATGGTTAGCGTTTTATCGTGTGGAGTTCCAGCTATGTACGAGCGTGTGACAAATATGCCTGGCGAGCAGTGGAACCGCGACAGCGTGCTGATGTTCGAGGTGCCAGTATCCGACACCGTTGGAGCGTACGACATAGTGTTTTGCAACCGCATAACTGGGCAGTATCCTTACAGCAATATGTTTCTTTTTGTTACCATTGTGGCGCCAGACCGCACACATCAGACCGATACTCTTGAGTGCATTTTGGCTGACAAGCGCGGAAAATGGCTAGGTAGTGGCTTTGGCAATGTCTGGTCGAACAATGTGATTTACAAACACAATGTCATCTTCCCTAAAAGTGGAACGTACACTTTCTGCTTTGAACAGGCAATGCGTACCGAGAATCTTGAGCACGTGCTCGACGCTGGGCTGAGAATCGAAAAGGTCAGCAAATGAATAATTGAAGGACTGAAGGATTGAATAATCGAATGAATAATAGGAGTTTCAATTTTGTTAATTGAACAAATTCTTTGGCTTCTAAACCTCTAAACTTTAAACTTATAACTTCTAAAACTTAAAACTTATACCGCCGTGGGAAAAGGTAAACTTGCAAAATTCAAAGAGAACGAGACGTTTGCTAACGTGTTTCAACCCGAAATAACTGATTTTGTGAACTTTGAACACGAGCTGAAAGGAACGTGGAACAGCCGAGTCTTTAAAAACAACAATCCAATTGTGCTTGAGCTTGGCTGCGGCAAAGGCGAGTACACAGTGGGTATGGCCCGTATGTTCCCCGATAAGAATTTCATCGGCGTTGACATTAAAGGCGCGCGCATCTGGACGGGAGCCAAATCGTCGAATCTTGAGCAGATGCGGAATGTGGCTTTCCTGCGGACGCGCATCGAGGTTATCAGGGCCTTTTTTGCGCCGGGCGAGGTGAGCGAGATTTGGATAACCTTCCCCGACCCGCAGATGAAGAAACGCCGCGCCAAGAAACGCCTCACGTCGAGCCTGTTTCTGACAATGTATCAGCAACTTCTGGCCGACAACGGTTTTGTGAACCTGAAAACCGACAGCCGGTTCCTATACAAATACACCTGCAAGGTGGCTGAGCTGAACGGGCTTGAGATTGTGCACCAGTCGGCCGACCTTTACAATGAGCCGTGGCTCGACGATGTGCTGAGCATTAAAACCTATTACGAGCAGCTCCACATCGACGACGGCAACACCATCCACTATCTGAAATTCCGTCTTCCGAAAGACAAAAAGCTGATTGAGCCGGCCGAAGACGAAGGAGAGGAGTAAAAACAAAAACAGGGAACGGAAAAACCGCTCCCTGTTTTTTTATAATTTATTGTGTCTCAACGTGTTCTCTGTTCTGCTTTCAGCGGTTCGCCAAGCGATGAGTCTTCAGCGTCCTGCTCGTTTAGTTTGAAGCGCATAAACTGCTGATTGTCTTTTGTATAAGGTTTCCAATCGCCGCCGTTGGCACCGTTGGGGTCAGAGTATTTTGCAAAGTTCGACCACGCGGTGAGCATTTTTTCCGACAGGTCCCAGTCGCCTTGCGTCCACGGGCGCCAGCAGTGCTTGAGCGACTTGAACACAAACCACAAATCCGACGAGTGGAACGCGCCCTTCAGATAATCCTGCGGATGGCTGCCGTCGTCGGGCAGGGGACGGGCAAACTGATAGGCCCACGCCTTGTTGCCGACTTCTTCGCGGTTAAGGCAGAAATCGGTAATCTGCCCAGCCATATTGCCCGCGTCGTTGAGTGTGAATCCAATCATATAAGGCACGTCGGCCAGCGAGCCGTCAAGGCAGGCGTCGTCGAACGATTTTGGCAGCACATATCCGTCGATGTACGGTGTGATTGGGCCTGCGGTCAGGCAACTGCGCTTGCCGGTAACCCGCGCGTACAAGGCGCCCAGGGCATAGATTTCTTCGGTCGATGCCGAACGCAACTGTTTAAGAGTCTTCAGGTTGGCCCAGTCGCAGACTTCTTTAATCTGCTCTTCGGCCTGAGCAAGTGTGAGTTGGCTTTGACGGAAGAAGGCGGGAATTCGGGCCAGTTCTTCTTCGGTGAGCGGCTTCTGCAGTCCGCTTGCGCTCATTATCACAGCCTTGTTGAACAGTCCTTTGGTGAGTGGCGATGCGCTCAGGAATTTGGTGCTGCGGCCGCCTGCGCTCTGTCCGAAAATCATTACGTTGTCGGGATCGCCGCCAAACTGCGCGATGTTCTTCTTAACCCATTTCATAACTTCAATTTGGTCAAGAGTGCCCCAGTTGCCAGTGGCGTGCTCGGGGTCTTCGGCCGATATTTCGGGGTGGGCGAAGAATCCGAACGGTCCCACGCGGTAGTTGAACGTAACCAAAACCACGTCTTTTGCAGCCCATTCCTGACCGTCGAATTCAGGTTCCGAGCCCCATCCTTCGCGCAGTCCGCCGCCGAAAATCCAGATGGCCACGGGCAGTTTCTTTTCAGGTTGCGCCGATGCTTTGGTGTAAACGTTCAGATAAAGGCAGTCTTCGCTGTAGGCCTTCTCTTCGCCGTAGCCCCACTCGGTGGTGTATCCGCCGTCGTAGTGAGCGGCTTGGAAAGCAGGATGGCCGAATTGGTCGCAAACCTTGACGCCCTGCCACGGCACAACAGGCTGCGGCGCACGCCAGCGGTTCTCGCCAATCGGTGGTGCGGCGTAGGGGATTCCCTTGTAAACCACAACGCCCTTAATATCGGTGTTAACACCCTGAACCTGACCACCTTCAATAGTCAGCACGGGGTTTGTGTTGGTGCTGTTTTGTGTCGAGCACGAAATCAGTATTGCAACACAGCAAGCAAGTGTGAAAATCTTTCTCATATCAAAATTTTATTAGTTCAATGCACCGAAGGTAATTGATTTTTCGTTGTTTTTCCATAGGCGATGAATATATTTGCAACTATTGGATAATCAACACGCAACTAATAATACGCAAACAATGAAAAACTCGAAATTCAAAAAATGGGTACTTGCAGTCCTTGTGCTGGTGGTTTTGCTTTTGTTCTATAGAGGCTGCACAAGAAATCAAAGTCAAAACAAGTTGGTGACTGAAGGTGAGGTTACGAACACTGATACCATCGGCTTTAAAGAAGTGTCAGAACCAATTGATGTTGAGCCAATTGTAGCAGAAAAACCGACCTTCAACGCCAGCAAGAAACCGATACAAGGCGAATGGTTTATTAAAAACGATGTTACAAAAGTCAAGGACATAGCCATTGAGGACATTGCTGACGAGATTGTTGTCAAGCCAATTGTGTCCGATGAGCCGATAGGTAGTATTCGGAGAATTGATGGGGTAAGTAACGATTTCATAGCTGGCGATGGCCATTGTACAACGTTCTATCACATTAAAGACGGAAGGCTCGTTGAAAAACTCTACGCTGTCGGACGCGGCCCAGGCGAATACCCTACCCAACTAGTGGATTTCGCGTACTTGTCTGCCGATAGTCTTTTCTATGGTTACGAGCTCAACATAGGCCAGATAATGTGCTACAAAACATCGCCGTTCAAGTTCGATTCGAAATTCGATATAAAAAGATTTGCTGAAAATAAAAACTTGCAAGATTTGATTGTGCTTGGGCGTGACCGTATTCTGCTTACTTTCAAACAGCTGCAACCTGATCACTCTTATGTTTACGGCAACTGTGCTGTTTACGAATTCGATGGACATTCAATTAAAAAAATCATTGATCTTGGACAAGATATAGACTGGAATATGTTTATGCGTTTAGGCAACGATGTGCTTATGTCGGTGCTTGAAGAAAAAAGTGTGCTCTACCGATATGCCAACGGCAAAAAAACAAAGGTGGCGACAATTGATTACGGCGATATGGAAATGGGCAAATCCAAAGTTGACGTGAAAGTTAGTGTCGGTGATGATAATGCGGTGCATACGATCGTATCATATAAAGATTACGCCACAAGTTGTTACTTTGTGCATCTGACTGATTCGGTTATGACCTATTGGATATGTCCAAATTTTGATGGTAATAATTACCGATACTTAACCATCGCCATGCGCAACAAAGTGCAAAACTACAAAGTTCACATTGGAGGATTGAATTTCGATGTCCTTCCCAATATGGTTGACAACGGCGTTTACACAATGCTGATACAAGGAGACTGGGCGGATAAAATTAATCCCGACGAGGAACTATCGCCTGTGGGCAAACGCATCATTGAGGCAATGAAAGGCAACGATTACGACCCTGTCATTTTGCAGTTTAAGGTGAAACTATAGCAAAGCACTTATAACTTAAAACTCCAAAACTTAAAACTTTAAAGAAGAGCTAATTTATCTCCTCAATTATCGATGTTCCTTCCTCGCCGCCGGTCCATTTCCACGATTCGTGAAAGCGCAGCTTTCCACTCTCTATTTTTGGCACTGAACGGCACTCGCCCGATTTCAGAACCCCCTCATTATTAATATGTTGATAGGTGAAGTGCAAATGGTGAGCGGAGTCAATTGTCCCGACAAGAAAACCTTTTACAATGCTTCCGCCGGAATATTCAGCCCAGATGGTGTCGCCTTTTTGGTGATAGCAGAAGACGGTCTGCGCCGAAACCTCGCCCGAATCGGAATTCTCAACGGCTACAAACGTCCGTCCGTCGAGCGAGAAAGGCTCAGCAGCTTCGGCAAACAAGTTGAGTCCCATCGCGTAAGCGGCGTCAAGGTTTTTCTGCCAGTCGGTTTTGCGCGACTCCTTCTCCCGCGACATCCCGTCGAACACCACAAAATCGCATCGCTTTGCGCGATTGTGGAAGCGGTCGCCAATCATCACGCGTTTCATACTTTCCAACAGCCCGAACTGTTCCAGGCGCTCCAGCGGATTGCCGGCAGTTGCCAGAAAAAGCGCGCGGTCGAGCGTTTTCATCGTTTTTTGGCCGTAAGCAAAGCCGTATGACCATACGCGGTCGAACCAGCCGACCAGTTTTGCGGGCGCCTCAGTCCAGAAAACGGGATAGATGAAGACGATGGCGTCGGCAGAGTTGATTTTCAGCTGCTCCGCCAGCACGTCGCTTTCGGGCTCGGGCGTTGTGCGATAGTTGGCATCCCTAACATATTCTTTTTCAGACATATCGGTTTTGAACTCCATTTTATACAAGTCTGAAATCTCAAACTCGTGGCCCGCATCGGAAAGGCCTTTCACAAAAGCGTCGCGGACATTGCGTGTGAACGAATCGTCGGACGGATGGCAATAAACAATAAATGCTTTCATTTGTTTGATTATTAAATGGTTTAAAATTGTTGTTTGTGATAGTGTTCACCAGTTTGGCATACATCAATTTGGAACACAGCCACAGGTTTCAAATCTTTTTTAGGTGTGTTAATTCGCGGGAAAAGACTTTTATCCCAGCTTCTTCACCACATCGTCAAGCAAAGCGTCCTTGTCCACAGGCACAACGCCAACTTTCTCGCAGACCAGACCGCCGGCAATGTTGGCAATCTGAGCGGTTAGCACCGGCGGCAGGCCGGCTGCCATACAGCAAGCGGCTACACTGATAACCGTGTCGCCCGCACCTGACACATCGGCAATGTCGCGCACTTCGGCAGGTGTGCGAGAGTAGCTCTCGCCGTTGGTGATGAAAACACCCAGTTCTGACAGCGTGACCATCACATAGCCGGCGCCGAGCATTGTTTTCAGTTGCTGCGCGGCAGCGTTGAGAGCGCCGAAATCGCCTTTGGCAAGGCTGATTTTCAGTCCATCGCAAATCTCTTTGAAGTTGGGTTTGAAAAGCGTGACGCCTTTATAGTTGGTAAAATTTCGCTTTTTTGGGTCAACAAGCGTTGGAATGTTGTGTTTTTTTGCCTGTGCCACAACGTGTTCTATAACCGCGGGGGTGATGTTGCCTTTGTCGTAATCTTCAAAAATCACGGCATCGAACTTGTATTTGCCAAACAGACTGTCGATGTGGCTGATGAATTGCTTTTCAATCTCTTCGGGCAGCGGTGCGGTCTGCTCGTCGTCGATGCGCAGAAGGTGCTGATTGCTGCTGATGACGCGTGTCTTGACGGTTGTCTTGCGTTGGTCTGAACGGATAATGCCGTCAGCTGTCATTCCGTTCTGCTCGAGCAAGCGGCAGAGTTGGTCGCCCTTCTCGTCGCTGCCAATGACGGCGCACATCACCGCGTTGGCGCCCATCGCCTTCACGTTCAGCCCTACATTGGCGGCACCGCCCAGGCGCTCTTCGTGGCTTTTGATTGATATGATTGGCACCGGCGCTTCGGGCGAGATACGTTCCACCTTGCCCCACATATAGGCGTCAATCATCACATCGCCCACAACCAGAATGTTGAACTGATTGCAGCGGGCAAATGCGTCGGTAACCAATCGCGCCGTATTCATAATGCATTGAACTAATAAACTTTGAAACCGATTATCTTACGCACTTCTTTAAGTGTGGCTGCCGCACTCTCACGAGCTTTTTCGGCGCCTTGGCGGGCAATCTTGTCAAGCAGTTCGGTGTTGCCCGAATATTCGAGAATGCGCTCGCGGATTGGCGCAATGGTTTTTACAATATCTTCAGCCAACTGCTTCTTCATATCGCCGTAGCGCAGCGTGCAGTCGTTCCATTTCTCGTCGAAATACTTGTAGGTATCAGGTTCACTGGCAATTTCCATTAGCGTGAACAGGTTCTGAATCACTTCGGGTTTCGGGCTGTTTGGCGCTTGCGGACCGGCATCGGTAACGGCGCGCATCACCTTTTTGGTAATCGTCTTGGCATCTTCGTAAAGATAGATGCAGTTGCCTTCGCTCTTGCCCATCTTGCCGCTGCCGTCGAGTCCGGGAACCTTCACAGCGTGTTGGCTGAAGTAGAAATTCTGCGGCTCGGGGAAGAATTCAACTTTATAGATGTTGTTGAAACGGCGTGCGCACTTGCGGGCCATTTCCATATTCTGCTCTTGGTCTTTGCCCACGGGCACCTTCACAGCGCGGTGCTGAAGAATGTCGGCAGCCATCAGCGTCGGGTAGGTGAAGAGTCCGGCGTTTACGTTGTCGGGCTGCTTGCGTGCCTTCTCTTTGAAGGTGGTCACGCGGCCCAGCTCGCCAATGTAGGTGTTCATATTAAGATAGAGATATAGCTCGATGGTTTCAGGCACATCGCTCTGAATGTATATTGTGGCTTTGTCGGGGTCTATTCCGCAGGCCAGATATTCGGCCAGGATGGTCCGGGCGCTTTTTTGTATGTTTTCGGGTGTAGGGTGCGTTGTGAGCGAGTGCCAGTCGGCAATGAAATAGAAGCATTTATACTCTTCCTGCATCTTCACAAAGCTCTTGACAGCCCCGTAGTAATTTCCCAAATGAAGGTTTCCGGTGGGCCGGATTCCGCTTAAAACTATATCCATATAATATTGTTTACCAATCTTTTGTGTTATTTCAAAACGATGTCGGTCGAGCCAATCATGCTGCCGTCGCAGAAGATTTCGGTTTTATATGTTCCCGATGTCAGCTCGCCTTCGTCGCACTCGTAGTAAATGACCATATCAACCTTTTCGCCCTTGTAGTCAACTTCGCGCAAGGCTGAAAATGTGATTTTATCGTCTTCAAATTTGAAAGTGTCCTGTTCTTTGTTCACCAGCATCAAGCCATCGGGCGTGATGATTCGGATGTAAACCTTTTTGTTGCCCTGCGGTGCTATCGGGTTCTCGTCGAGCGTGAACTTCACAGCCAGACGTTTAACCTTCTTGGCCTTGTTGGCCGGTTTGCCCTTCGCCGAGTAGCTGTCCATCGATGTGTTGATGGCCTTGATTACCGACGCCTTTGCCACTTTGGTTGCGGCTTCTTCGTATTTCTTTGTCAGCTGCTTGTTTTCTTGCTTGGCCTGCGTGATTTGTTTCTTCACCTGCGTGTTTTCTTCGGTGAGTTGGATGTTCAGCGTGTTGAGCGAATCAATGGTGTGAACGAAGCTCTTCATCACGTCGCGCAGGGTTTTCAGTTCCTTCTTGAGTTTGTTGATTTGAGCCTTGTTTTCCGACTTGGTGGCCTTCAGCTCGGTCATCAGCTGCTTGATGTGCTCTTTTTCCTTCTCGAGCTGCGCCGATATGCTGTCGTTGCTCGTCTCAATGTTCTCGTAGTCGGCCAGCAGCAGGTGATATTGAACGGTGAGCGAGTCCTTCTCTTCCGAAACCTGATTGATGGTTATGGTCTGAATGTGGCTTGTGTAAGTTTTTGTGAAGTACAGAAAGCACATTACAGCCAGTAATATCGATTCCACGACGATGATGGTGACAAGCTTCTTGTTCCGTCCGCCGCCTGATGCAGATTCAAAATCCTTTAAGTTGTCCACGATGTATAAAATTTATGATTTGCGGCAAAAGTAAGTTTTTTTCTGTAAGTGCGGCAAAACAAAGCATATAACCACCCCTCTTGCGCTATTTTTTTTGCTGACGGGGCAACTCAAACCTAGCAACGCACATTAACTGTTATTAGTGGCCTAGGCAATTTTTGCAAGCAATATCTTAATTATTTTCTTTATATAAGATATCGTAAACCGCAGAGACTGAGTCTTCTATCAAATTTGTGCAAACAATATTATGATGTGCACGCGCTTCAACTTGCTCTTTGCTTACTTTTTTCTTCAGTAACTCGCCGCATTCGGCTGTGCCATAAATGTTTACGATTGAGGCATTCAGGTCCTGAACCTTCTTATACTGTGCCAGTTTGGTGGTCATATCCTTCGGGTCGTACGTGCCTGTGGCCATACCTAAAACCATAAAAGCACCTGTTACGGCGCCGCACTTTCCGCGCAGACGGCCCATTCCGCCGCCAAACGGCGCCGAAATCATTTTCACTGTGTCGACATCGACCCCAAACTCAGGCGCAAACGTCATTGCCACCGACTGCGAGCACGCATAGCCTTCCTTGAAATAGGCCAGTGCCTTGTCTATTGCTTCCTGTTTTGTCATAATTGTTTGTTTTTGTCAAATATAAGGGAATAATTGTTTTGTAAAGTAGATTTTCACTTCCTCCTAAACCACCCCAAACTCTTCACCACCGCATCGAAATCGTAGTATTTGGCCATTACAAAGTCGCCGTTGCTCAGCAGCAGGTAGAAATTGTCGGGGTCGGGGGTGGCGGATTGCGGAAGGCGGCGCTCAAAGGCCTTGTACCACACTTCGCGGCCGTCGTCGGTGGTGACTGACAGCGAGTATATTGGCTGCGTGGCCGTTATCGAGTCGATTTGCGATTGCGGAAGTTGCACATAATCAGCAAAATCCTTGCGGGTGAACTGCGCCACGTAGCGTTCAAGTTTGTCGGCGTCGACATCGGCGATTTTCAGGCCGACGGGGTACGAGAAAATCTCGCTTTGGCGGCCTTTATGCTTGATAACGAATGAGTTTTCGGGTTTGGCGGTGCTGTTGAAGATAATCTGCCGCACGTGGTCGGGTTTGACGGCAAAAACGGTGCGGCTCTTCCAGTCGGCAGCGCCCGACAAGCGCAGAACCGACAGAAAGCGGTTGTAGCCTGGCACTTCCACGGCAAACACGCGGTCAGAGCCAGCGGCCCAGGCATAGCACTCACCGTTGGCCGCAAACAGTAACTTATAGTGCGCCAGCGTTTTCCGTCGGCTGTTGATTTTGATTGTGTAGCCGCTTTTATCCATTTCGGCAATCATTT
Organism: uncultured Bacteroidota bacterium; assembly: GCA_946186925.1. Lineage (GTDB taxonomy): Bacteria > Bacteroidota > Bacteroidia > Bacteroidales > SZUA-534 > RUG13583. The sequence goes on from CAMHPA010000069.1 coordinate 12,922, forward strand.
TTTTTGCGTCGGCTTTGGCCACGGGTTTGGTGATGCTGATGTCGTGCACGGCTTTCAGCAGAACGGGCACAAGGTCGGTGCGGGCGGGTGTCTGGCCATCGACAAGCCACTGACCGTCAGCGCGTTGCAACTCAACACCGCCGCCAGCGTTAGAGATTGAAACAAGTGCGACGGCGGCCGTATCTTTAACCATCAGACGCTCTTCGCGCCCGCCGAAAGTCGATTTCCGATTGCTCAAAACCACTGCAAGCGTTGCCGCCAGAAGCACGGCAAACGCAATCAGCAACCGAGCGTTTTTTGTAATCATTGGTAGCGGCGTTTTCTTAATGCATTGAATATGAATCCGAAAGCCACAATTATTAAAACTGGAACTACAACATTCAGCATCTGCCAGGTGGTGCGCTGTTCGGTAATTTTGGCGCGATTCAGCATCCGCAGTTTGAACTCTTTCGAGCGGCTTTCCATCAACTCATCGAACCCGCACAAGTAGTTTATAGCGTTAAGCAGAAATTCCTTATTTCCAAATGTTTGGCGTGTGTAGCGGTCGTAGCCGAGCGGCAGCGGCTCACGCTGGTCGCCGTTCTGGCGGAACTGCTGGCGGATGATGTCGCCGTCGGAAATCACAATCATCCGCGTGGCGGCGCTCTCACGGTGGAACTGCTGGCGGCTGAAGCCGTCGACCTGCAGCGGACGGTTCGCGAAAGCGCTGCGGAACTCACCTTCGAGCAGCACCCCGACGGCCAGCCCCGAATGCGTAAATGATTCAGGCGCAATGCGTTCGCTGATTATCGACAAATCGACTCGCGCGGGAAGCGGAACCACGCGGCAGTTGTCCGACGCGGTCAGCAGAATGGTTTTCTCAACGCTCGCATCGCGCCCGACGGTGTCGATTGAACTAGCGAAATCGATGCGAATCATATCCAGATTCTTCGTGAGCGGATGGTTGTCAGTTGGCGTGATGATGGGCGAGAACACCCACGGCGCAGGCGCAAACTGTGGCGGCTGCCCCACCAGAGCAGTGTTGACAGGGATGACGGCGCACTGCATATCCTGAATCAGATTGGCGTTGATGCGCACGCCGTAGTTGAAGAGCAGGTCATCGAGATTCAGGTCCATCAGCATTGCCTGCACTTCGCGCCCGTGCGACAGGCTGTCGATGCTGGCTGTGGTGTTGTCGATGAGCCAGAGCACACGGCCGCCAGCCATCACGTATTGGTCAATCATAAATTTTTCGGCATCGCTGAATTGCGCAAGCGGTTGCGCAACCACAAGTGCGCGGTAGGTGAGCCGCCCAGCAGAGTCGGTGCAGACCAATTCGGGCGTGGCGTCAACCTGGCGCAGAGTGTAGAATTTGCCCAGCGTGTAGACCATATCTTCCATCTGCTCGGGCGTGAGTTCGCCGTGGCCGCGCAGGAAGCCGATGACAGGCGCTTCGGGCGTGAGCAGTTGGTTGATGGCGAACGTCAGGTCGTATTCGAGCGATTGAATCGATGTCTGCAGATTGGCTTCGGCCGATGCCGAAACGTGATTTTTCAAGATGTTGACGGCCACATCGCGCCCAGCGTACGACACAATGATGCCAGGGAAGATGAGTTTCTGCGCCGTGCTGCCGTCTTTTTCCTTGATTTGCAGATTGGTGGGGTCGAGCCCCTTCTCGTAAAGTTCGCGGAAAACGCGCTCGCGGCCTTGCTGGTTGGGGTTTTCGGCAGGGTCGATGAACTCATACTGGATGTTCTCGCCACCATAGGCGCGGAACTCGTCGAGCATCTCGCGCACAGAGTTCTGAAGGCGCTGGAACCCAGCGGGCAGGTCGCCGTCGAGATAGACGCGGAAGAGAATCTCGTCGTCAATCCGCTGCAGCATCTGCTTTGTGGGCTTCGAGAGCGAGTAGCGGCGGTCGGCGGTCAGGTCGAAACGCGCGTGGAAGTACGACGACAGAATGCCAATCATCAGCAGAATGGCCACCTTGACGGCCGTTTCAATTGTGAGTTGTTTTCGCATAGCCGTCTATTTTTTGTCGAGTTTGAGTTTGTATTGCGTGAGCAGCACAAAGAACGCCGCCGTGCAGACGAAATAAACCAAATCGCGGGTGTCGGCCACGCCGCGGCTGATTGAGCGGTAGTGCTCATCGATGCTCAAAGCGCTCATAATCTGACCGATACCGCCAAAAGCATCGCCCGCCACATCGAACCCCATATAGAAAACGAAGGTGATGACGATGGCCAGCAGAAACGCAACCACCTGACTATCGGTGAGCGACGAGCAGAAGCATCCGATGCTCACATAGACCATTGCCAGCAGCACCAGCCCGATGTAAGAGCCCCACGTGCCGCCCGTGTCGATGTTGCCCGCAGGATTGCCCAGCACGTAAACCGACAGGAAGTATATCAGCGTTGGCGCGATGGCGATGAGCGCAATGGCTGATGCCAGAATCTGCATGCCAAAGAGTACCCA
>CAMHPA010000070.1 GCA_946186925.1 uncultured Bacteroidota bacterium
AAATGTTATTTTTCCATTAGATTCTGTAATGTTTTTTATGTATATGTTTCCTTTGTTCCCATTTGAAGTGAAGCAATACGGGTTGGAATTGTTATTAAAAGAATCTCTGCCTGTTTGTGCTGAAAGAAATGCAACAGATATATCACCTTCACTATGTAACGAGCCATTTGGGCGGAAAACATAAATCATATCATTTTCTCCACCATGGCCACCAACTTTAGGATTACCACTGATCTTTTCATTTATGCGATATACGACCAAACCGCTACCATAAACACTTTTTTCAAAAGTCCCTTCTTTTTTCCTATATTCCAACACTAAATACTCCTCACTTCCTTTTATAGAAATTTTATAGCAATTGTTAGTTGATTTTACTAATGGGTTTAATGAGTAAGTCCCAGACTTTGTTATTTCTGGAATTTCTTGTATCCAGCCGTCGTATTTGTATTTCACATACGCGCACATATGCTGCGGAGGGTTTTGATCATGGCTCATTAAACACCATGCACCTATAGGGGTAACATTGTCATTGTGATATAAATCGGGGGCACCAAGGGTATGATTCATTTCGTGACATAACACACCAACATCTTTTGCTTTAAGATGATTTTCAATTTGAAAATTATAATAGTACACCCTTTTGCCATTGATATACTCACTTCTTGAATATAATTGCCATTTATGAGGCCACAACAGCGTACTCCACGCAGTTGTGTTGCCTTTTACTATAAAACATATGTTATCGACATATCCGTTATTGTCATTATCTATGTCGAGCGAGGTCGGTATTTGTGACTTAACATAATCTATTGCTCTGCATAATAGATTGTGCTCTCTTTTAGTTCGCTCCTCAAAATCATCGGCGCGGTATCCAATCTCGCTTTCATTAGTTGTCATATAATAACCTGATTCATAAATGTCTTGATATGACAAAACTTTTGTGCCATTGTTGACAGGATAAAATGTGGTGTTTATATCCAAATTCCCGTACGATGCTTCTTTGAAATAATTTCGCATAGAACTCACTCCTGTTGATGTCCCATTAAATATGGAAGTATAGTAATTCTGAGCTGTTTCAAATTCGGTTTGATCGGCAAATCGTATGAAAATTACAATATTATTGATTTTGCTGAATGACGATTGTGTGGTTGGAGCGGATTTTAATGCTGCTCGTTTAAAATTTGATTTTTGTGTTTCGTTTTCGTGCATATAATCATAAACCTTCCTTTTTGTTTCGTTCATTTTCGCAACTGTAAGATTGATTTTTGGCTTTAATCCTATTTTTTGTGGCACGGTTTTTCCAACAACATTAGAGGATGCTACCAATTCATCATTTTTTAATATGGCATAACAATAGTATTTTGTTTTTGGATTAATAACAACAGTATAGCCGTTTTCATCGTGCATCCAATTATAGTATTCATCACCCGTCGCAAAGAGTTTTAGTATTGTGCCATCTGGTTGTGTAACTGTTATGGGCACATTTTCCAAATAGGCACCAAACACTATTACGGTTGGAGTTAGCAGGAATATTAAAATGATTATTATTGTCTTTTTCATAGCAAATCTTTTATTTATCACTAAGAATCATTCTTTTACTGTCAACCTCAACCCCGCCAATAGCCAGTGTGTAGATATACATTCCAGCTTCCAGCTCGCTGCCGCTTATGGTTATGCTGCCATTGCCTGTTTTGGTTAGGGGTTTGCTCAAAAGCATATTGCCATTAAGCGAAAATACATATAAAACCGCATTTTCGGCATTTTCGGGCAGGAAATATTTTATTTCAGTTTCGCTGCTGAACGGATTGGGCGTATTCTGGAAAAGGAAGGCGTTTGTTGCGGCTTCAGTTTCAATTGATTCGGGTTCGGCGGTAGTATTGTCGTTAATCTCGGCTGCGTCTTCACTTTCCATTACGGGTGCCACTGCTCTCTTTTTTGTGCCACGCGGGTCTATGAATTTGCTATTGCTTAATAATGCCTCCAATTCTTTTATTTTCCGGCTTTGTGCATCAACTGTGCTTTGCAATTCCTGCACCATTTCCACAAGAATTGGGATAAAGCCAATATAGTTGACAGAGTACAATCCTTCTTCATTTTCTTTATAAACCAATTCTGGATATATTTCGATTAAATCTTGTGCCTTAAACCCGAAACGCCCAGTTTCGAACTTTTTTCTTTCAGATTCGGGTATTGTATTTAAATGCTCTTTGGTAAAATGATACTTATACGATTTCAATTTTTTGAATTTATCTTGTTCTTTATTAATACGCTTAAAATCGCATTTTGCTGTAGAATCCGAATAACTATGAAAATCCCACACATGAATTGTACTTGCATAAATTGTCCCAATTTTATTACTCTCCTTTCCAAGCTGTAAATACCAATTTTTTTCCGGATAAAGGGTTGGTGAACCACATAATCCCGAACAATCCATAAACACATCAGCCCAATCATCAAATCTTATCTTCGGGCCATATTTTATGTCAAGAGGATATGCAGGGTCTGTTTTCCCGATACCTACATAACCATTACTTGTCACCTTGATTTGTGCATTTGCACACATTGCGCAGCAAACTGCCGCCGCAAAAAGAAATACTTTCTTTTTCATAATAAAATGTTTGAGTTATTGATTATTAAAACTTTATGTTTTTATTTTACTTCAACAATATTGCTGTAAACCACCGTGTTGCCACAGCTTACCACAACAGTATAGTTGCCAGTGCCATAGTTGCGCAAAATGTAATTTAGTGTCGCGCCTGCAGAAGCATTCACACTCACCACAAGTGTGCCGTTGCGGTAGATTTCAACTTTGCCGCCTTGCCGGTTGCCGTGGAACGACACGCTTAGTGCGGTTGAAGCGCAGTTGTAGGAAACTTGTGGTTTACTGTTGGGTTTGGGACATTTGTGAGGTCGCCGGATAGGGTTTTCAGTCGTTGTTGTTCCTTGAGTTGTTGCAATTGTTTTTTGTTGTGCATTTGTCGTTAAGCTTGTAAGAAGCAAAACACTTCCGATAATTAATTTAAAATTTCTCATTTTAAAAGATTTTAAGTTTTTGTGAGGGTTAAATGTATATGGCAAGTTTTTTCGTTTAACAAACCACTCCTTTCCGGATGTTCCCGATTTTTAAGAGTTAAAATATTTGTTACCAGCTTTTTAAGCTCCATACAACCTTGTTTTTCGGGCAAAAATGGAACATTTTGCAAGCCGTAAAAATTTAGAAAAAATCCTCACAGCAGTCTGATTTTATGGACATTATGCAATGATGGTCATCATTGCATTGTTCCCCAAAAGGAACAATTATGGTTTGTTATGAAACACGGCTTTAAATATTCAAAAAATGTTATTTTTGCAAGCATAAATACTGATATACAAATGAATAGAAGAATAATGGCCATTGTTGCCGCTGTTGTGCTGTTTATGGTTGCTTGTGCTCCAAAAAACGATACTTACAGGCAACTTGTTGTGGTTGACTCGCTGCTTTTGGGGCATAATTACGAGGATTCCGCCCTATCAATTTTAAAAAACATAGAACCTCAGACAAAAGAAGACACTGCCTATTATAATATTTTGAAAACGGCTGTTGATTATGACAAATATGAGGAAATCAACAGTTTCGATAAAGTTGATTATAGTATCAAATACTATACGATGTTAGAAAATTAGCATACGCATACTACTACAAATCACTGATTTTCTGTATAAACAATTGGTCATACGATGATATGTTTAATACACTGAAAAAGGCTGAACAACTTGCCGTTACAACAACAGATTACCGCTTACTTGACAGAATTTACTCTGCAATGTCAGTGGCAAGTGGTTCCGCTCGTCAATTGAATGTGGCTGTGCAATATGCGCATAAGGAACTTTACTATTCAAAAAAACTAAACGACAATTATTGTCTGGCTTACTCGTTTCTGAATCTTGCCACAATGTACAGCCTTTCCGGCAAAAGCGACAGTGCGCATTACTATATACTACAAAGTCTTTCCTTTATCGATTCCGTAGAAGATGAAACCAAGTCCGGTTTTTATACCTACATAGGCGAGGCTTTTGCTGAAAACAATATGCCTGCGGCAGAAAAATATTTCTTGGATGCTTTAAAATTTGAAAAACACTCAAACGCATATTTCAATCTTTCAAAATTGTATTACACCCAGAATCAAAGCGATAAAGCGGAAAAATATTGCGATTCCGCATTGTTGCGCGCGTGGCCGGAGCTGAAGGCAAACATTTTCTCATATATTGCAGAGAGAAGCTATGAAAGCAAAAACTACGAGAAATACAAAGCGGCAACCGACAGCATTATAAAAACGCAAAAAGAAATCTCTGATATGCGGGAGAAAAACAAAATTCTCGAATTGCAACGGAAATATGATTACGAGAAACAAAAGTCGGCATACGATAAAAAGAATCTGATTCTATGCCTGATAATCAGCATACTTGTGGCCATTTATGGGTTTGTGTTTCTGCTTCACAAACAGCACGTTCACAAAATACGCGAGAAAGAATTGGAAATGGAGAACCGCAACAACCAGATGTATAGCGAGATAACTGCAATGGCACTGAGTGTTGAAATGTACAAAGCACAAATAGCCGAATTGCAAGCTGAAAAAAATCGGTTGGCAAATCAGCAAAATAATGGCAACCAAACTATTGCCGATAACGACAGCAAAATTGTTGAGCTGCAAGAAAAAATGGATTTGCTCGACAAACAAAAATTTGAGTATTTGGAAACTGGCAAACAGATTTTCCAAAAAATTGTGGAGAATCAGACAATAACTATGGCTGATGACAAATGGGCCAACTGCGTTTACTTCTTTGTAATGCAAAATGGTGAGGATGTGTTCGGCGGTTACAACCGATTGACTATCAATGACAAGATTTTTATTATCGTTGATGATTTTCTTAAGAAAACCGATGATGAGATTGCCGAAATCTTTGCCATTTCGTCAGTCACCGTGCGCACTCGCCGCTCAAAAATCAAGAAAAAGAAAATTGTGTAAGTTTTTATAATAATCAACGCCGCACAAAACAGAAAACTAAGTTGGTGTAGCGGCTTGGTTTTGTTGGTTAAAATGTGCTACATTTGCACCGTTTTAAAACGCTGAACAATGGCACAAAACAAAGTCATTTCGTGCATCCCGAACACCATCACATTGCTGAATGCCTTATCGGGATGTCTTTCCATAACATTTGCGTTTACTGGCAATCTCACAGCCGCAGGATTCTTCATTCTGCTGGCCGCCGTCTTCGACTTTTTCGACGGTATGGCGGCCCGCCTTCTCAAAGTGAGCTCGGCCATTGGCAAGGAACTCGACTCGCTTGCCGACGACATCAGTTTTGGTGTGGCGCCATCGGCAATTGCATTTGTGCTTGTGAGCCAGGCGCTTAACCCCGACGGCACAGCTCTTTCGCAACTGCCGCTGACCACTATGGTTCTCTGCCTTGTGCCGTTTATTATGGCTGCCTTCTCAGCTCTGCGGCTGGCCAAATTCAACCTCGACGAGCGCCAGACCGACAAGTTCATCGGACTGCCAACACCGGCCAACGCAATGGTTTGGGCCTCAATGCCGTTCATTCTGAAATACAACGCCGACGGCTTGTTTGCCAACTACGTTATTGTGCCACAAGTACTTATTCCATTAGCATTGGTAATGTCGTTCCTGCTTGTCTGCGAGCTGCCGCTCTTCTCGCTAAAATTCAAGACGTGGGGGTTCCGCGGAAACCAAATCCGCTACATCTTTCTGGCAATCAGCCTTGTGCTGATTATACTGATGCAGTTTGCCGCCATTCCGGCCATCATTCTAATCTATGTGCTGATGTCGGTCTTCGCGTTCAAAGCCGACAAATAAAGCGGGCGTAACTGGCCGTAAATAATTTGCTACAAATAAGTTACCCCATTCGGATACGATTGTCCGACAATCAACCGTTTCAGATACTCGTAGTCGGTTTTGTTATGCACAAAATCGAGTTTTGATGTGTCAATCACCACAATCGGGAATTTGTCGGCGGTTTTGAAATACGCTAGGTAACTCTGCTGAATATCAGACAGATAGTTAGCTGTGATATTTTGCTCATAATCGCGGCCGCGGGTGGCGATGTTACGCAGCAAACGCTCAACCGGCGAGTGCAGATAAACGTAGAGCGAGGGCAACGGCAACCGCTGCATAATGATGTCGAACAACTGCCGGTATAGCGCAAACTCATCGCCGTGGAGCGTTATTCGCGCGAATATCAGCGACTTGACAAAATAATAGTCGGCAATTGTGACTGAGTTGAACAACTCGGGCTGATAGACATTGGTGTTGAGCTGGCGGTAGCGCTCGGCCAGAAATGCCAGCTCAAGCGGAAAGCTGTAGCGGTCGGGCTCGCTGTAGAATTTAGGCAGAAACGGGTTGTCGGCAAACTGCTCAAGCACCAGCCGCGCGTTGCAATCGCGGGCCAGCATCCCGGCCAGTGTGGTTTTTCCGGCACCAATATTTCCCTCTATTACAATATATTGCATTGCAAAAGCCGTTTCAGTTTCCTACATTCTTAATACCATTGATTACCAACGTGATAATCTCATCTTTACGAAGTTTCAAAAAATGTTGTTTCTCATCGTCGGTGCAGCCAGAAACATCGCAATAAATTGGCAGCGCAATGAAATTGAACACCGTGAGCGACACCACATCGAGTATGAAATTCACCGTGTCGATGGGGCGGATTGTGTGTTTGCGCACCTCGGCCTGCACCACAGTGTCAATAATGCCGAAAACATTATTGCGCATAGTATTGTTCATAAAATGCTCATACACAAGCGTCAAGCGGTCCTTATTGCCCAGCATCTCGTTGATGACAAAAAACGGCAGACGCGTGTAGTTGGCCAGAAAATCGTAATAGGCACCGATGACGTTGCGCAACTTGTCGAAAAAATCGGCATCCTGATTGAGCAGAGGCTGCTGCAGCGTTTTCAGAATCATATCGAGTTTGGCCATAAACACCTGAAGGAAAAGGTTTTCCTTGGTGCGGAAATAGTAGTGGACAAGCGCCTGGTTGCACCCCACGCGTTTGGCGATGTCGGTTGTTGACGTACCGGCGAACCCGTTGTTCAAAAAGAGTTCCTCAGCCGCCTGAAGTATCTGAATCTCAAGATTTTGTTCTTTAGCCATTGTGTTTCATTTTTGCATTGTTACACATTGAATCACACTGCGGCAGCCGCCTTGTTCCTTCTCTCCTCCTCCATCTGCGCCTTGCAGTTCTCAACCATAAAATGCAGACGGTTGAAGACGTTGGCCTCCGATGTGCTGCTGTCGAAATCGAGGAACAGAAGGCTCATCTGCGGATATACCTGCTTGATTTTCTTTTCGATACCTTTCGAAATAATGTGGTTGGCGATGCACCCGAACGGCTGCAGGCTCACCACATTCTGCACTCCGTGCTCGGCCAGATGGCAAATCTCACCGGGCAGCATCCAGCCCTCGCCAAAGTCGGCGGCCGGATTTATCACTTTTTCCGACAAACGGCCAATCTCAAAAATGCTGGCAAACGGCCTGTAATATGGGAACGGGCGGCAGATGCGGTCGTATGTCCGCATACAGCTCAGCAGCAGCGCGTGCAAGCCGTCGCTCATCAAAAGCGAGCCCGACTCGTGCTTGATGTTGTATTTGCGGTTGTAGTGGCTGTTCACAAACGATGTTGAGAAGAATGTTACGAGCGCCGGCGGCACCACCTCAACGCCGTGCTCAATCAGCCATTGAGTCACAAATTTGTTGCTGAAGCCGTTGTATTTCACGTAAATCTCACCCACCAAACCGATGACCGGCACCTGTTTGTTCTTTTCAACGGCATTGCTGAAATCGGCCACAGCCTGCTTCAAAAGCCGCTTCAGGCCTTTGTGGTCCTTCGCCTCAACGTATGGAAACGCAGCCTCAATGTAGTGGTTGCGCAGCTCGAAAGCCTTGCCTTTTATCTTCTCACGCACCGCCGCCGAATGGTACATTTTAGCTATGCAATCGGCGTAGAGCATAGCGTGGACAAGCGTTTTAGCCACCTTCAGCCAGTTGATTTCAAAGCCGGGCTGACTGTTGCTCACGCCTGCGCCTGTCGCCAACGAGAGCACAGGCACTTTGGCAAAACCGCCGGCCACCATTGCGTTCTTAATCAGCGAATAGTAGTTGCTGGCGCGGCACTGGCCACCCGTCTGCGTAATAATCACAGCGGTATTGTCGAGGTCGTATTTACCACTCTGCAAGGCATTTATAATACTTCCGACAACAATCGTGGCCGGATAGCAGATGTCGTTGTTTGCATAGCGCAGACCTGTTTCGGCGGCCTCCTGATTGCCTGTCGGGAGCACCACCAGATTGTAGCCCGCCAGCTTGAAAAGCGATGGCAGAAACTCCGAATAACCCTCGGCAAAATATGGTGCGATGATTGTCCGCCGGCGGTCCTCCTTCTCAAAGATTTTGGTTGTCTCAAACTTGCGGTCGATTTTCGACTCTACCGCCAGCTCCGCCTTGCACGACTCCACCAGCGAGCGGATTCTCAACCTCAGCGAACCGATGTTGTTCACATCGTCTATCTTCAAGATTGTCAGGTTCTTGCCGAAACGTTTCAGAATGGCGTTCACCTCATCAAGAATGAACGCGTCAGGTCCGCAGCCAAACGATGTCAGCTCAACAAAATGCAGATTCTTGCGCGGATACTTGCCAGCGAAATACGCGGCCTTGAAAATGCGGTTCGGGTAGGCCCACTGGCTCACGGCGTTCACCTCCTCAAACACGCTAGAGCCAAGTTTTGTGGCCACGTGTTCCGTAATCACATCAATGCCCATATAGGCGATGGCCTGCGATATTTTGTGTTCAATCATCGGGTCGGTGTGATACGGACGGGCGGCCAGCAGAATCACCATCCGGTTTTCCTTGGTGGCCAATTCGAGCACCTCGTTGGCGCGGTCGGTAAGTTTTTGTATATAAGCCGTTTGCACATCTTTAGCCATTTGAATGGCACGCAGAGCCACATCGCGCTTCACGCCCAGCGTCTTCAGGTAGGCCCAGCACGAGTTCACCAGCAAATCGTCGCTGTTGAAGGTGATGACAGGAGCGTCGAACGGCACTCCGCGCTTGTTGGCCGGGTCCATCGAGCTCTTAATAACATCAGAATAAGCCGACACAATCGGGCAGTTGAAACTGTTTTTCGACTTTGAGTCTTCTTTGCGCTCGTACACCACATACGGGTAGAAAATTCTATCAACCTTTAAATCAATAAGATTATTGATGTGTCCGTGCATCAGTTTCGCCGGGAAGCAGATGTTGTCGGCCATAATGGTGCGCAAACCCGACTCGTAGATTTTGTTGTTCGAGTTGACCGACAGCACCACCTCGAAACCGCAGGCCGAAAACAGCGTGTACCAGAACGGGTAATCCTCAAACATTCCCAAAGCTCGCGGCAAGCCGATTTTCACGCCCATCGGCTTCCCTATGGGTTCCACTTTAGGCTGACGGAAAAGCAGTTTGTATTTCTCCACCATCATATTCACGCCCTTGCACTCCGACTCCGAATGGTTTGAATAGACCTTCTCGCAGTTGTTGCCCGACGCAAATGTGTTACCATTCTGAAAATGAAACAGTTTCACCGTGCAATGGTTGTCGCAGCCCTGACAAGTCTGAAATTCCGACTCGTAGGTGTTGGCGTTTATCAATTCTGAAAGCGATTTATCTGACATATTAATTTCTTTAAAAGGTAAGAGGTAAGTGTTGAGAGGTGAGATTAATTTCTTTAAAAGGTAAGAGGTAAGTGTTGAGAGGTGAGATTTATATCTTTATTAATCAGCATTTTAATATAGTTGTCTTTTTATTCTAAATTCTAAATTCTAAACTCTAAACCCTAAACTTTAAACCCTAAACTTTACTCATTTCGATAGCGTGAAGCGCGGCGCCGTAGGCACCCATCAGCTCCGGAATGTCGGTAAACGACACCTCGCATCCCGACAGCAATTCGAGAGCCCGCACAATTGAGTGGTTGCGGAATGTTCCGCCCTGCACCACAATGCTATCGCCTAATTCTTTTATATTCTTAAGTTTCAATACTTTAAACAGACAGTTTTTCACCACCGAATAACTGAATCCGGCGGCAATATCCTCAACGGCCGAGCCCTCGCGCATTGCCTGCTTCACCTTCGAGTTCATAAACACGGTGCAGCGCGTACCCAGGTCGCACGGGTGCTTGGCCATACACGACAGCCGCGCGAACTCATCAACCTGATAGCCGAGCATCGTGGCAAACGTCTCAATGAACGAACCGCACCCCGACGAGCACGCCTCGTTAATCTCAATCCGCCGAATCGAGCCGTTTTCAATGAAAATGGCCTTCATATCCTGTCCGCCGATGTCAAGCACAAACGACACCTCCGGATTGACGTGCCGCGCTGCCACAAAATGCGCCATTGTCTCAACAATGCCGTAATCGAGATTGAAGGCCGTGCGGAGCAGATTCTCGCCGTACCCGGTTGCGCAGCTTCCGCCAATGACAATATTCTCGCGTTCCGGCACACTGTCGTACATACGTTTGAGCCCTTCGGCGAAGGTTTTGAAACTGTCGCCGCGATTGCGCTGATAATCAGTGTAAACAATCTCACCAGCTTCGTTTGTGAGCACTATTTTTGTTGTGGTGCTGCCCGAGTCGATGCCCAGGAAATAACGTGTTTTCTGGTCGGGAACGAACTTTGCGCGCGGCACAAATTTGTTGGTTTTGTGTGCCAGCCACTCCTTGTACTCACCATCCGAGGTGAACAGTGGCTGAAGCCTGTGTGTCAGGTCGATAGGCGTGTCATCAGATGCAAAACGCAGAATGTAAATCAACTCCGACAATCGCACCGGACGTTTGCCAAGACTGTTGGCCAGCAAGGCGCACCCCAGAGCCGGCACCACTTGCGCGTTCTCTGGCAGAATGCAGTCCTTTTCGGTGATTCCGAGCACGTTGATGAAATGCTTTTTCAGCTCGGGCAAAAATGCGAACGGACCGCCGCAGAAAAACACATCCGGCTCAATGTCCATTCCGCGTGCCAGCGATGCAACCACCTGCATTGCCACAGCGTTGAACACCGAAGCGGCAATATCGTTACGACTGACGTTACGGCTTATAAGATTCTGAATATCAGTCTTTGAAAACACTCCGCACCGCGATGCTATCGGATAGATTGTTTCAGCCTTTTCGGCAAGTGCGTTCAGCTCGTTTGTCTCAACTCCAAGCAGTGTGGCTGTCTGGTCGATGAAAGCGCCCGTGCCGCCAGCGCAGCTGCCGTTCATTCGGATGTCGGGCACCTTGCCGGCCTCAAAGAAAATCATCTTGCTGTCCTCGCCGCCCATATCCACAAACGTGCGGACGTTCGGATAGCGCCTTTTGATGGTTTCGGCGGCGGCCACCACCTCTTGAACAAAGGCCAGACCGAGCCTTTCGGCGTAACCCATTCCAACCGAGCCCGTCAGCACCACGTTCAGCCAGCAGTCGCCATAGCGGTTGAATATGCGTGTTGCAACGTGGGTGGCCGTTTGTTTGATAGCCGCGTTATGCCGCTGATAGTCAGTATATACCAATTTACCATTTTCGTCGAGCAACGCCACTTTCAGCGTTGTGGAGCCAATGTCCACACCCAAACTATAATGTGTTCCTTCTTTCATTTAAATAATTGAGTTATTTAATTGTTTTATTTAATAGACTTATTAAAACAATGCAAATAAAAGTAAAATTCGGCAACAGCGGTGCCCTGCCCCGAAAAAAAAGCACAAAAAAAGGGGACACCGCGGCGTCCCCTATCATTTCGTAATGGCTAAAATTACTTTTTAACGTTTGCCTTTACGTTCTCAACGAATTCAGCTGTTGGCTTGAACGAAGGGATGTAGTGCTCAGGAACAACGATAGTTGTGTTCTTGGTGATGTTACGAGCGGTTTTCTTTGCTCTTTTCTTGATAGCAAAGGTACCAAAACCTCTCAGGTAAACATTGTCACCGCTAACCAACGATGCCTTAACGCTGTCCATGAAAGCCTCAACTGCCTTCAACGCTGTCACTTTCTCAATCCCAGTGTTCTTTGAGATTTCATTAACTAACTCTGCTTTTGTCATAACAAAATATTTTATAATCAGTAAATTAAAATTATTGTTTGGCAAATATAGGAAATTGGTGATTGCAAGCAACACCAAAACGTTTTTTTTGAAAAATATTTTTTTCACGCCTATTTTTCAGCAATCTACACATATAATATATGCCACACATCGTTTGTACAATGTTTTTGCACGAAATGAAGAGTTTTTTCTCATTTCTAAAGCCAACAGAGAATTTAAGGTAAAGGATTATTTCACTTTTCACCGCCGTTTTTTCCCCAATCCGTCATGATTTTGATCTCAAGTGATTGAATCGCATCACCCATCTATCACAAAATATACTACTTTTACAACGTAAAAATTGCGATATGAACAGATTCAAAACTGCAATACTCACCTTGCTTGCCTTCCCGATAATGGCATCTGGACAAAATGTTGGACAAGAAGGTGATACATTACTAAACTACACCGACATCAACGGTCTGAAACAAGGCCATTGGATAAAAAAATACAGCAACGGCGTCACAAAATATGAAGCCTATTTCGTTGACGACAAACCTGTTGGCGAATTCAAAAAATTCGACAACTATGGTAACTTATACGCAGTACTCAACTATAGCAGTACCGACAATACCGCCAGCGCAAAATTCTATCACCGCAGCGGGAAAATCAGTGCCACAGGCAAATACTTCGGCCACGAAAAGGACAGCATCTGGCTCTACTACGCCGATAATGGCACGCTCTACCTCCAAGAATCCTACAAGCGTGGCGTGAAAGACGGCCTCTTCATACAGTATACATCAGAACATATTAAAATGGAAGAGGTAACATGGAAAGATGGAGAAAAGCACGGTGCCTGGCGAAAATACTACACATCAGGGCAGAAAATGTTCGAAGTAAACTACGATCATAACAAGCTCAACGGCGAAGGCACCGTATACCACGAAAATGGCAAACTACACAAAAAAGGCAAATACGTAAATGACTTGATGGAAGGCTCATGGCTGATATTCGACGAACGCGGGAACTATCAGAAGCAATATGTTTACAAGCACGGCTACTGCAAAGAGCTTGCCGACGAGCAGAATAAAACCATCAACGAACTTGAGAAAGATATGGGAAAAGGCATTTATGACGACCCTGCCGAGCACATCAACGACCCAACGTGGCTAATGCGCTGAAAATGAGCAAACAGAAAGTATTAATGGCAATGAGCGGCGGCATCGACAGCACAATGGCCGCCATTCTGCTCACCGAGCAAGGCTACGAGCTCGAAGGTGTGACGTTCCGCTCGTGGGACAGCATTTCGAAGGCCTGTATGGAACGAGAAACCGGCTGCTGCACAGTCGATTCCATATTCGAGGCCAAGCGCATTGCCAACAACCTGGGATTCAACCATCAGATTCTCGACATCCGCGAACTGTTCCGCCAGACGGTGGTCAGCAATTTCATCAGCGAGTATCTGCGCGGCCGCACGCCAAACCCGTGCGTTGTCTGCAACCGGATCATCAAGTGGGGCGCCCTTCTCGACCTTGCCGACAAACTCGACTGCCAGCTGATTGCCACCGGCCACTACGCCCGCATCGGCTGCAGCAACGGCCGCCACTTCATCAGCAAAGGCGCCGACCAAACCAAAGACCAGTCGTATTTTCTGTGGCAGCTCACCCCCGAAAACCTCAGCCGCACGCTTTTCCCGCTTGGCAACCTCACCAAACAGCAGGTTCGCCAAATGGCAGCCGAGCGCGGATACACCAAACTGTCGCAAAAGCGAGAGTCACAAGAGATTTGCTTTGTCACCGACAATGACTACCGCAATTTCCTACGCGACAACTCCCCTGAATATTCCGCCATCGGGCCGGGCAACTTCATCAGCACCGACGGCCGCGTTCTTGGCCAACACAAAGGTTTTCCAAACTACACCATCGGACAACGGAAGGGCCTCGAAATCGCTCTGGGGCAACCAATGTACGTGTCGCGCATCAACCCAACCGACAACACAGTCACACTCGGCACACGCGACGACCTTTTGAGCCAGTCGCTCACCGCATCAGACTATAATTTCACAAAAATTGAAGCGCCAGCAACGCCAATTGAGGTTACGGCCCGCGTCCGCTACCGCAGCAAGGGCATTCCTGCCACCATCGCCGTGAACGACAACAAGGTGAAAGTCGATTTCCAGGAGCCAGTCGAATCGGTTTCGCCCGGACAGTCGGTGGTCTTCTACCAAGGAGATGACTTAATTGGCGGAGCAGTCATTGATTGACTTACCGATTATTTCATTTCTCTGAATAATTGGGACAGAAAAAAGGAAATGATTATCCATTTCTGTATTTGACAAAAGTTGCCTCACCGGCCGGATGCTAGATTCATGAGTTTCTGTCCACAAAAAGGCTAAAAAACAGCTTCAAAAAAAATTAATCGATATTTTGGCGAACACCACAATAATGATTACCAAATTAGATTGGGTTTTTATATATTTGCAGTCATACAATGTCATTATGTCTTTGGATATAAACAATTGGTACAAAACGGTTACTGCTGACGATGTCATCTACCTTTTCAAAGGCGAAGTCACCGACCAGCTGATTGCGCAATCGCTTGACGTGATTGAGCGCCAGCTTGAGAACACACCGTTGCCTATCCGAAAAAAGATTTATAATGTATTGGTTGAATGCCTGCAAAACCTATATCACCATGCCACAACCGTCCCAGTTAAAAATGACGACGAGTTTGGCGGGAAGGTTGGTGTCTGCCTGCTTTCAAAACGCAACGACCGCTACCATGTCGTAACTGGTAATTTTGTCGTTCCCAAGCAACAGACTTTCCTGAAAAATCACCTCGACCACATTAATTCTCTCGACAAAGACGGGCAAAAAGAGATGTACAAGGAGATTTTAGACAACCAAACCTTCTCGGAAAAAGGTGGTGGCGGACTTGGAATGATTGACATTGCAAGAAAATCAGGGAATAAACTAAATTATAATTTCATAAAGTGTTGTGATGATTATAATTTTTTTACTTTAGATGTGACTTTTAATTGATAAACCATAATTCTTATAAAATGGAACCTATTTCTATTATCGGAACACCAAAAACACCAACCGTAACTTTTGAAGCTAACGGAAAGCTTGAAATTAAAGGTCGTTCAATTCCGGAGAATTCCGTTGAATTCTACAAACCTTTGGTCGACTGGCTCGAACAGTATTTATCGTCGCCAGCCCCGCTGACCGAAGTTTCAATTAAGCTTGAGTATTTCAACACAAGT
>CAMHPA010000071.1 GCA_946186925.1 uncultured Bacteroidota bacterium
TGAATTTTGAATTTTGAATTTTGAATTTTGAATTTTGAATTTTGAATTTTGAATTTTGAATTTTGAATTTTGAATTTTGAATTACGAATCGCAATCAAAAATCGATAATCAAATCTGGTAAATCCATTCAATCTGTGTCATCTGCGTTCTGAAAAAACAAAATACCGCCACAATGGACAATCGCGACAGCATCGATTTTGAGAGTGAGAACATTGCCAAGTTGTTCAGCAGCATCTTCTTTCCTACCCTTTGGGGAATGGTTTTCAGCATTGCCTTCATTCTCACCGACGGCATTTTCATCGGGCGCGGCGTGGGTAGCGACGGCTTGGCGTGCGTCAATCTGGTGGGGCCGCTGATGATGCTATTCTCGGGCACGGGAATGATGTTCGCCATTGGCGCATCGGTGGTTGGCGCCATCCATCTGGCAAAAAACAACACCAAAGCCGCACGTATCAACATTACACAGGCTTTTCTGGTATCGGGGTGCATCGCCATCGGCGCAAGCGCAATTATGTACCTGGCGTCCAATCAGATACTGCGACTTTTAGGCACCACCGAGCACCTTTTGCCAATGTGCCGTCAGTACTATCTTTGGTTCATTCCCACCTGCCTTTTCACCATTATCGAGACCATCGGATTGTTTGTCATTCGTCTCGACGGCTCGCCGCGCTTTGCAATGATGGCAAATATTATTCCCGCTCTTGTCAACGCCGCACTCGACTATGTGTTCATTTTCGGCTGCCGTTGGGGACTGATGGGCGCTGCTCTCGCCACCGACATTGGCGGACTGATTGGTGCAGCCATTGTGGGCTGGTATATGCTGCGGCGCGTCAAGGTTTTGCATTTATATCGACTGAAAGCCAACCTGTTAAGCCTGCGACTAACGCTGCGCAACACTGGCTATATGTTGCGTGTCGGCTTTTCGGGGTTTGTGGGCGAGTTTGCCGTATCCACAATGATGATTGCTGGCAACTATATGTTTCTCAAATATTTGGGCGAAGACGGCGTAGCGGCATTCAGCGTCATCTGCTATCTGTTTCCGATAGTGTTTATTGTGAACAACTCGGTGGCGCAGTCGGCGCAGCCCATCATCAGTTACAACTTTGGCGCCAACCGCCCCGACCGTGTGCGCCGCGCCTTTGTGGTGAGCCTTGGCACAGCTGCTGTGTGCGGCCTTGCGGCAATGCTGCTGCTTGGTTTGTTCGGTGAGCACATAGTAACCGCCTTTCTGCAGCGCGGCACGCAAGCCCACAGTTACGCCACTCACGGTGTGAAACTTTTTTCGGCAGGTTTTATGATTCTGGCGCTCAACATTTCGTGCATCGGCTACTTCCAAAGCATTGAGCGAATGAGAGTTGCCAACCTGATAATGATTCTGCGCGGTGTGGTTCTGGTGGAGGTCTGCTTTGTTACGCTTCCGCCGATAATCGGCACCAATGGTCTATGGCTTGCCGTTCCGCTGGCCGAACTTATAACCCTTGTACTTACGGTGGCTTTGGTTGCCTGGCTGTGGCGGAAAAGCGTTCGTTCAAAACGCAAATAACGCAGGCCAGAATAACATTGGGGTAACAAATTTTAAGCAACCTGCTTACTGAATCCTTTGCAAATTGCGCAAAAAAAAGGCGGAAGCCGCTGGTCTGACCAACGCTCCCGCCCCAAACTCAATCACACGAAAGACTATTTCATCTTTCTGCTTTCTGACGTTTCGGCAGCCTCTTTTGCTGCATAGGCAGGCACGTGTTTGTGGTGCTTGGCCTGATTCAGTTTCGGCTTTTTGATTCCATCAGCTTTCATAATTTGAACCTCCACTATTTTAAGTTAAACATAAAACAATCGAGTTGTTCGGTTATGAAATATCATAGCTGGACGAGCTCGCGCGGCATTGTGCAAACAACGTGCAAACCGCCCTACTCTGCCAAAAAATGTCGATTGTGGCAAATTTGGCAGACGTATAGGTGACGATTAGGCACAAGTTGGATTGGCATTGGGTGTTAGGTGTTAGGTGTTGGTATAGTGCTAAACTTCTAAACTTCTAAACCTTTAAACGATTCACCGATTCACCAATCCTGTCCGTCGTCCATTTAAGTATTCCACTTATTTAAAATCGGCCACGAAAAATCGGTTCGCGTTGTCGGCTAAAATTTTACCTTTGCGGCTCATTTTGCGAATGCATTATTAATAACAAAAAAAACAACTTTAAAATGGACACAAAAAAGTTAATTAAGTTATTGATTCCGTTTGCTTTGTTCCTGATTGCCTGGTGCGTCCCGACATCGTTCTACGGAATTGATGCTCTGACTCTGGTTCAACAACGCGTGATTGCAATGTTCATTCTTGCAGCACTTCTGTGGATTTTCGAACCAATTCCGAACTGGACAACATCTGTGCTGGTGATTGTGCTGTCGCTGCTGACCGTCTCGAACAAAGGCATCGGATACTTCTGCACACCCGAAGCAGGCGAATTGGTGGTTTACACCAAAATTATGTCGGCATTCGCTGACCCTGTTGTTATGCTGTTCCTTGGCGGATTTGTGCTGGCAATTATGGCATCGAAATACGGACTCGACGTTACACTGGCCCGCATAATGCTGAAACCTTTCGGCACAAAACCGAAATGGGTGCTGCTGGGCTTCCTGGTTGTAATCGCCGTCTTCTCAATGTTTATGAGCAACACCGCCACCGCCGCTATGATGCTGGCTTTCCTGGCTCCTGTGCTTGCTGTTCTGCCATCTGACGACAAAGGAAAAATCGGCCTTTCGCTGGCTATTCCTGTGGCTGCCAACCTTGGCGGCATCGGCACGCCTATCGGCACACCGCCCAACGCCACTGCCGTGAAGTTCCTCGGCGACGCCGGTCTCGACGTTTCGTTCGGCGAGTGGGCAATACGTATGATTCCGTTCGTGATTATTATGATTCTGTTTGCTTGGGTTATGCTGCAGGTTCTGTTCCCGTTCAAGTCGCAGGAAGTGGTGCTCGACATCAAAAAGAGCGACCGCAAGAGCGACTGGAAGACCATTGTGGTTTGGTGCACATTCATCGGCACAATCCTTTTGTGGGCAACCGAGAAACTCACCGGCATCAACTCTAACGTGGTGGCTCTCATCCCGTTGGCCGTGCTCACCTGCTGCGGAATCTTCACTAAAGAAGACATCAAGGAAATCAACTGGACAGTGCTCTGGCTGGTTGCAGGCGGTTTCGCCCTTGGCACCGACCTTCAGGGCACAGGCCTTGCCAAAGTGCTGATTGAAGCCATTCCGTTCGGCACAATGGGCGTTGTTGCGGTGTTCATCATTGCGGGCCTTGTCTGCTACTTCCTTTCGAACTTCATCAGCAACTCGGCCACCGCTGCGCTGCTCATCCCGATTCTGATTGTGATTGCCGAAGCAATGAGTATGCCCGAAGCCGCAAGCCACGACACCTTTATGGCTCTTGGCGGCACTCAGGCAATGATTTCGTTCATCGCCGTCTGCGCATCAATTGCAATGCTCTTCCCAATTTCAACACCACCGAACGCAATCGCTTCTTCGACTGGTTTGGTTGAGACGAAGGATATGGCCAAAATCGGCGCCATTGTGGGTGTTGTAGCCTTCATCCTTGGCTACTTCTGGCTGACAAAGATTTTCCCGTTCCAAGCCCTGTAAGAGCTTGACGTTAAGAATGATAAAAAGCATCGCGGCTATGGCTGCGGTGCTTTTTTTATGCGACTTTAGCCGAAATAACCAAAATTTGGTTATCGGCGCAGGAATATGAATCTGCGTAGAGAATTGGTAACTTCAAATCCGCTTGCCGACAATCAATATTTTGCTATTGTAAAATTTCGCACTATTTTTACAAACGCATAATAATTAAGGAAATGAACGCAACTATCGACATCAGTTACAATCAAATTCTGACGCTCTTGCAGCAACTGCCTGTACGCTCGCAACTGAAAATAGGCAAGGCTTTGACCCGCCCCAATGTCCGCGCAGAGTTGAACCGATTTTTGGATACGTTCCAAACTAACGAACTCTCGGAAGATGAGATTCTGGCTGAAGTGAAAGCCGTAAGACGCGAACGCTATGCGGCGAAGAACTAAAATCCGTGTAGTTGTTGATAATAATTGTTGGATTAGTTTCCTGATAGGCAGGCGGCTGTCCAAACTTGTCGATTTGTTGAGCAATGAACGTGTGATTTTGGTAATATGCAGTGAGTTGCTTGCCGAATTGCGCGATGTTACTTCCCGACCAAAATTCGCGAAATATTTCAACCAATCCGATGTGGAATCACTCATCGATTTTATGCAAAGAAATAGGTGAAACTATTGAACCACAGCAATCTGTAAAAATTTGCAGAGATGCGGCCGATGATTATTTGCTTGCTCTTGCCGCCGAAGCAAAAGCCGAATATTTGGTTACTGGTGACGACGACTTGCTTGTTATCAAAGAAATTGGTGCCTGCCAAATTGTTGATGTAAGCACTTTTGAGCAAATTATAAGTTAATCACGAAACTTGGAATAACAAAGACTGGCATCCCTTAAATTAAATACAGTCAAGAGAAGGAACGAATAAATTGAATCGCGCCGTAAGTGCGAAACTTGAATAAAATTGTTGTGTACCCACAGCACGCCATACATTCGGGGGACAATTATTTCCACCAATCTATAGTCCCTACATGACTGATTTTGAAGGGTTAATAGATTATCAATTATCCTATTTCTCACAAAAAAAGCCACAGGCTTGTGACCTATGGCTATAACATTGATACCGTTTGGTGTGCTCTACGGCCGCTTAACTGGGCGGACTGAGCAACCCGCATAACGAGAAAAACCGCCACAACCTGGCCCGTAAGATGAAAAAGCATAACTATTGTACTCGAAATAGCAAAACGTTGCCATAAGCGGATTATGTCCAAAGATTGAACTCGACCAATAACGGCCTTCGGCTTTAATATCATCCTTCCATACGCTTTCTTCTATAGTTGAAGGGAAGAAAATATGAACATCAGATAGAGAATATAATGACGTTAACGGACCATCATCAATAATCTTCAGCCCCTTGTGGTCACTGCTTTTTGCCTTGTAGGCAATATAACCGCTTACATTATGTTCCTTGTAGTTTGATGTCCACTTCCAAACAACATTGGCGATGAGTTCGTCCCAATCCGCATTGGTTGGCATTGAGTAGCCTGCACCTAACGCGGCGTTGGCGGCATCGTCGGCGGATTCAAGTGTGGTAAGTGCATCTGTGAAGCCATCTTTGCCACAATTTGAATCGATACAATATTTTGTAAGCGAACTGTCAGTGCCATTGCAATATTTATATGTTTCCATACTATAATCGGTTTTGGGCAAGGTTTCACCCCACGCATAACAATCACCTCTATCCCAAACTTTTTTGGCACCTATATTCATTTTGCCCCATAGGGTTCCGCTTGGAAGCCCTAAATCAACCATTTCAGGCTCGTTGTCATCATCTTTGTCACCGCAAGCCACAAACATTGTTGCCGCTGCGGCAAACAAAGCCACTGTTAGAAAGAGTTTTTTAGTCATAATTCAAAATTGTTTTAAGTGTTGTTTGATTTAATCACAACAAATGTAGAATTTTTTCGAGTGAAAATAAGCGATAAACGTAAAAACTCTCAAAGAAGCGCCAAGGTTGCGGCTTCGGTGCTTTTTTTGTGTTCGGAAAAAGTGAAATCGCTTTGCGAGAAATTGGACATAATTTGATTCAAAATTTATAAAAAATTGATTTTTAAAATTTTGTTTCTGAATTTTGAAAAATTTCCGTCCGCAAGGGCGTCGAAAGCAACTATTTTGGTTTGTGTTTGCGTTTTCAGTTTGTGTTATTTATGGAAGAACTTGAGCAACAATTATTTGGACTGATTGACCAACGGGGCGGCGACGCGCAGAAGGTACGTCTGGCGTGCGAGTTTGCCCGCGAATGGCTGTCGGGCACGGTGCGCGAAACGGGCGAACAGGCCTACACCCACGCTCTGCGAGTGGCGCTGATTGTTGCCGAAGAAATCAGCCAGAGCAACATATCGATAATCGCCGCACTGCTGCACGAGACGGCAATTAACGACGAGAAAGTGAGCCGCCAGATTGAGAGCGAGTTCGGGCCGCAGGTGCTGTTCATCATCAGCGAAATGCTGAAAATCAGCCGTCTGCAAAAAGAGAAATTGCAACTCAACAGCGAGAACTACATCTCGCTCGTGCTCACCATCACCAAAGACGTACGCGTGATTCTGCTCAAACTGGCCGACACGCTCGACAAAATCCGCCAGATAAAACTCTACGGGCCTGAACGCCAATTGAAAATCGCGCAGACGGCACGCATTCTGTACGCACCCATCGCCCACCGCCTGGGGCTCTACCACATCAAAACCGAATTGGAAGACATCTCGCTGAAAATCATCGAGCCAGAGACGTACTACAACATCGCGCGCACGCTGAACGAGACCAAAATCCGCCGCGAAGAGTACATCAGTCGGTTCAAACAAACTGTTACAGAAGCACTTAACGAATCATTGAGCGGCCACGGATACACTTACGAAATAAAAGGACGGCCAAAATCGGTGAACTCGATTTACGGCAAAATCAAAAAGCAAAATGTCGATATATCAGAGATTTACGACCTGTTTGCCATCCGCATCATTCTTGACGGCGTGCCGCCCGAGAAGGAAAAAGAAGCCTGCTGGAACGTATATAGCATAATAACAAACATTTACCAGCCCAACCCCACCCGTCTGCGCGACTGGATTTCGACACCGCGGGCGAGCGGCTACGAATCGCTGCACACAACGGTTATGGGCCCCGACGGGCACTGGGTTGAAGTGCAGATTCGCACACGCCGAATGGACGAAGTGGCCGAAAAAGGCAACGCGGCGCACTGGAAATACAAGGAATCGGGCAAGGACGAGTCGCACGACAAGTGGCTCGGAAGCATCCGCGACGTGCTCGAGCGCAAGGACAGCGACTCATTCGACAGCGAAATTGGCGACAAGAGCCTGCAGCCGAAAGCCACAAACATCTTCGCCTTCACACCGCAGGGCGACATCATCAAACTGCGGCAGGGCGCCACAATTCTCGACTTCGCCTACTCTATCCACAGCAACCTGGGCAATACCTGCACAGGCGCGCGCATCAACGGGAAAATTGTGCCGATACGCTATCAGATTAGCAACGGCGACACGGTTGAAGTGCTGACATCGAAATCGCAGAAGCCTAACCTTGAGTGGCTGAACATCGCCGTCAGCCCGCGCATCAAGGCCCGCATACGCCGCGCCATCAACGAAGAGACGTTCAAGCACGCCGAAATGGGCCGCGAAATGCTCGAACGCAAGGTGGCGCAAATCAAAATCGACCTGAACGACCAGGTTATCCTTCAAATGATTACACGGTTCAAGTACAAGCACGCTCTCGACTTTTATCAGGATATTGCTGACGAGAAAGTTGACCTGCACGCTGTGCGCGATTTTCTGCAGACGCTGAAGGCCGAACCCGACAGCCACCCGACCGAAACGCCCGACAGCAATGGCGAGTACACCGCCACGTTCGACGACTCGGATGACGCGCTCATCATCGGCCGCGACCTTGTGAACGTCGATTACAAACTGGCGCAGTGCTGCCACCCCATCCAGGGCGACCGCATCTTCGGCTTTGTGACTGTGGACCGCGGCATACAGATTCACCGCCAGGGCTGCCCCAACGCCAAAGACCTGCTTGCGCGATACCCGTACCGCATCATCAAGGCGCGCTGGAACGACACCGAACGACAGTCGGTCTTCAACGCCGACATCATTGTCACGGGCATCGACAAACTGGGCGTTGTGAACCACATCACCGAAGTGATTGCCAAAAGCGAGACATCGAGCCTGCGCTCGCTCAAAGTGAACTCGAAGGACGGCATCTTCAAGGCCTACATATCAGTCTTTGTGGGCAGCACCGCCCAACTCGACGCACTGCTGCTGAGCATCGGCAAGATTAAAGACGTGATTCGGGCGGAAAGGGCGGAAAGGTGAGAATGCTTGATGGCATCGAGCACAAAAGGCTGGTCCATAGTCCAAACTTTTGTTTTTGACAACCATAAAAATTGCTATATTGTTTCAAATAAACGCAAAAACACAACTATATAGCAATGAGCACTTTAACACAACTAAAACCCACCGAAGTCTGGCAACAGTTTGAAGAAATATGCAAGATTCCGCGGCCTTCGAAGCACGAAGGGAAAATGATTGAATATCTGGTCAACTTTGGCAAGAGCCACAACTTGGAAACCACAACCGACGAAGCCGGAAACGTGGTAATCAAAAAGCCTGGCACTACCCGACTCGCCGGCAAACCAACCGTGATTCTGCAAAGCCACATCGATATGGTGTGCGAGAAGACAGCCGACTCAACGCACAACTTTGAGTGCGACCCGATTGAGCCGCGCATCGACGGCGACTGGGTTTGCGCCAACAACACCACTCTTGGCGCCGACGACGGCATTGGCGTGGCCACGCAACTGGCCATTCTGGAATCGGACAGTGTTGAACACCCGCCGCTCGAGTGCCTGTTCACTGTTGACGAAGAGACCGGCCTGACTGGCGCTTTCCATCTGAACCACAAAATGTTGAGTGGCCGAACACTTATAAATCTTGATTCGGAAGACGAAGGACAGATTTTCATCGGGTGCGCCGGCGGCGTCAACACCACGGCCGTGTTCGAATACGGCACAGAAGCCATCGCGGAAAGCGCCACTGCCTACACGATTGAAGTGACGGGACTGCGCGGCGGACACTCTGGCGACGACATTCACAAGGGCTTCGGCAACGCCAACAAGATTCTGAACCGCATTTTGTGGCAGGCGCAGAAGCAATTTGGCCTACAACTGTGCACAATTGACGGCGGCAATCTGCACAACGCCATTCCGCGTCACGCACAGGCGACAATCGCTGTCGAGCGGAAAAACAGCGACGCCCTGCAGCAGCTTGTGGCAACAATGAGCGCCGACATCGCCCAAGAGCTAAAATACACCGAACCCGACCTGAAGATTAATCTGACGGCGGCCGCCCTACCCGCTTCCGCCATCGCGCAAAGCGACCTGAAACGCCTGCTGAACGGCATCTACGGCTGCCCCAACGGCCCGATTGCAATGAGCCGCGCCCTGCCCGGACTGGTCGAAACATCGACAAACCTGGCATCGGTTAAGATGAAGGAAAGCAATCAGATAGAGATTGTTACGAGCCAACGAAGCTCGGTTCTGTCGGCACGCACCGACATTGCCAATATGGTTGAGAGCGTGTTCGCGCAAGCGGGCGCAACGGTTGAGCATTCCGACGGCTACCCGGGCTGGGAACCGAACCCCGAATCGGCAATTCTGAAAACGGCCGTTGAAAGCTACCGGCGGCTGTTCGGCCGTGAGCCCGAAGTGAAAGCCATCCACGCGGGGCTTGAGTGCGGACTGTTCCTTGAAAAAATCCCCGGAATGGATATGATTTCAATCGGCCCGACACTACGCGGCGTGCACTCGCCTTCGGAACGCATCGAGATTAAAACAGTGAAAATGTTCTACGATTTTCTTATCGATATTCTCAAAAATATTTAGGATTTAGAAATTAGGATTTAGGATTTAGTTCCGATAGCTATCGGGATTAGGATTTATGAATTACTAATTGGGATATTTAAGATGCGACACGCAACATCTCTATGGTAATTCCGTTTCGCTAAAAACACAAAAAAAATTATTGAATATGAAAGAGATACAATACAACATCAGCATTAAAAGCACGGCCAACATTGGCGAACTCAATGCAAAAGAGCAGGAACTTGTGCAACGTGCCCAAAACGCGGCCAACCGGGCATACGCGCCATACTCGCAGTTCAAGGTTGGCGCCTGCCTGCTGCTCGACAACGGGCTGATGATTGAAGGCAACAATCAGGAAAACGCGTCGTATCCGTGCGGCTGCTGCGCCGAGCGTACCGCGCTGAACTACGCCAACGCCACCTATCCCGATGCAAAAGTTTCGGCCATCGCCATATCGGCATTCAACAGCCAAGGCCTTGTTGATGAGCCAATTACACCTTGCGGCATCTGCCGTCAGGCATTGCTCGAAACCGAAATGAAGAACCGTCAGAGCATCCGCGTGATAATGAACGGACAGAAACACACCATCATCGCCGAAAGCGCATCGGACCTGCTGCCGCTGGCATTCGACGACAGCCAACTATAGGTGCCATACGCAACATCCCGCAAAGCGACGGATAAATACGAAAGCCGCCGTTTGCAGAAATTTGCGTGAGAAACACGACAACCGCGAAACGCCAAATCATCTCTGCACCAATTAATTAGCATTTACTTCTTTTTGCATAATTGATGGTATTTGTCGATAATCGTCATTTTTAATGCAACTTTACGCAAAAAACTGTGCAAACTTTACGCAAAAAGTGTAAATTGCAGATTGTTGGCGAGAAAATGCGAGCAAATGTCAAAAACCTTTGTTTCAGACAGATAGCCAACAAACGATGTTTTTTAAAACTCTATAAAGATGAAAAAAGCAGCAACAATCAAAGACATTGCAAAAGCGATTGGCGTATCGGTTTCAACCGTTTCACGCGCCTTGCAGGACAAACCCGAGATTTCGGACGAGACAAAAACGCTTGTTCGCGAGACGGCGTCGAAGATGAACTACCGCCCCAACACAATGGCGGTGGCGCTGAAAACGCGCAAATCGTACTCAATCGGCGTGGTTGTGCCGCAGATTGTCAGCTTCTTCTATGCCACTGTGGTTCAAGGAATTGAGCAGGTTGCCAATGAGCTGGGCTATCAGGTTTTCGTCAGTTCGTCGAACGAAGATATGATTAAAGAGATGCAGAACGTGTATGGTTTCCTTGACCACCGCGTTGACGGAATGATTGTGTCGCTCTCGAAGGCAACCGACGAATTCACTCATATTCACCGAATTGAAGAGAACAACGTTCCGCTGGTGCTGTTCGACCGCACATCGAAGGAAATCAACGTGCCGAAGGTTGTGGCAAACGATGCCGACGCGGCCTATATGGCTGTCTCTCACCTGATTGAGCGCGGTGCGAAACGTGTGGCGCTCATCACCGGCCCCGAGCATATGCTCATTGGCCGCAACCGCTTCCGCGGATA
Organism: uncultured Bacteroidota bacterium; assembly: GCA_946186925.1. Classification (GTDB taxonomy): domain Bacteria; phylum Bacteroidota; class Bacteroidia; order Bacteroidales; family SZUA-534; genus RUG13583. Next base: position 11,116 of record CAMHPA010000071.1, read on the forward strand.
CCGTGCCGCCCTGACCAACCACGGGCTGCCCATTGACAACCGAATGATTGTTCGCTGCAACCTGACCGTTGACGACGCGCGCGAAGCCGTTTTGAAGATGTTCGATATGAAAAACCCGCCCGACGCCATTTTCGGCATCAACGACGAAGTGGCCATCGGCGCACTCTACGCCGTGAAGGAAAAAGGCTTGAAAATACCTGAAGATGTGGCGATTGTGGGCTTCTCGAACAGCCGACGCTCAAGCTACATTGAGCCGACGCTGAGCACCCTTGACCAAAACCCGATGAAGATTGGCGTGCTGGCCGCAAAACTGCTCTTCGACCAAATCCAAGGCAAACCTGATTTTAGTGAGAATAAGGAAGTTATTGTGCCGGCAACGCTGATTGTCAGGGCGTCGTCGAACAGGTAGATGATAAGTGGTGACGGACGTCAGGCGCTGGTAATCAACACTTAAACGTATTTTAACCCTCAATTGTTCAAGTCTCGTTTAGCTTCCATAATCCGCTGATACGATTGGTCAATCCGCTCTTTGCTGATTTTTCCGTCGCCAACAAGCTTGACAATTATGCTAACGGCATCTTTCACTATATCAGGATTATAGGTGTCGATATTGTTTGAGAATATCAGCACATCGACACCGGCATTGATGGCCAGACAAATTGCTTCTTCCAATCCATAGAACTTGCTGATGGCGTTCATCATCATATCGTCGGAAAAGACCAAACCATTGAATTGCAACGAATTGCGCAACATTGAAAGCGTGGCGGCTGAAAGCGTTGCCGGATAAAGGCTGTCGATGGTGCGATTGAAAATGTGCGATGTCATTACCGCCGCAGGCAGCGAGTCGCGCAAAAGCAGCCAATAAGGCAGCAATTCGGCGTTTGTCCACGTTTCAGTAACATCGGCAAGGCCAAGATGCGTGTCGCTCACTGAGCTGCCGTGGCCGGGAAAATGCTTCAGCGAGCAAAGAACTCCCTGCTTGCTATGCTCATCAACAAACCACCGTGCGTTACGCGCAACCACCTCAGCGTCAGCCGAAAACGAGCGCCCGAACTTGCCGATTATCGGGCAATCTGGATTCACATTGACATCGACCGACGGCGCAAAATTGACATTGAACCCCATATTGCGGCACGCTTGCGCGATACGGCGAGCATAGAAACGCGTAGAATCCTCATTATCAAGCGTTCCCAAATATTGCGGCGTAACAGTCGGCTCGAAACCGTACCGCGTTTTAAGTCGCGAAACGTTGCCGCCTTCCTCGTCAACAGCAATAAAAAGCGGTGTTGGCGAAAAACGTTTCAGGCTGTCGGTCAGACTTTTAAGTTGTGCGGCCGATGTGATGTTGCGCGGGCGGCTTTTCGACGGCGAATCGTACTCAAACAAGATGACGCCGCCAATCTGATAGTCGCGCAGCCATTGTGTCACCTCGCTCTCAGCCGTTATGGCCGTATCGCGGAAGCCAACCATAAGCATCTGAGCCGCTTTCTGTTCCAATGTCGGTGCGCCACTCTCCGCCATTCGGCACGAAGCGAACAAAACTGAAAAAGACAAGAATAAAAAGAAGTGTTTCATCGTAATATTTTATTGATTATCAATCAGAACGCCTTTAAAACGTGAACATACAATCCACTCTTTCCCTGATGCGAGAGCGTGCCTTCGAGCCGGAAAACAATATCATAGTATGTTATCATATCGAGTCCGATGCCAGCGCTTGTCAACAGTTTGTTTGACAGATAGTTATTGGTTCCTGTGCGAGCATCGTCAACATAACCGGCATCGACAAACATATTCAAATAAAAGCTGTAATGCACCTTGTTGAACTCGTCCCACGACCAGCTGTCAATCTTCTTGATGCGCATTGGCACGAGCGCGAACTTTGCGAAAGCACGGCCCGTTGCAAACCGCTGACCATCAATTACATAATACTCAAACCCGCGCAGATAGTCAAGATAGCCCAAAGCCTGCTCGGTGTAGTAAGGCTGCGGCTTGCCGGGCGAATATTTGGCCAGACCGCCAAAACCGGCATAGAACCGATGCCCCAAATCGAAATATTTGTAGGCCGACAGTCGTGTGTACCACGAACCATCAAGCTCATTGTCAAGCAGATTGAGTCCGATCTTTCCAACTTCGAGCGTTACATTGTGGCCCTTCAACGGATAAAATTTATAGTCACGGGTATCCCAATCGAACGTATAAGCCAGTTTAAAATACTGTGTATTAGACGTTTGGATGCCAAAATAATCAGGATTCAACGCGATTATCGTATCGGCCACATTGGCGTGGGCGTAACCTGCTGTAAGAATGTGCCTTACATCGTATTTCGGGCGAAAAGTGTAGAACAGAAACAAATCCTGATTATCAATTACTTGATGCTCGTCGTTGCGGAAATAGAGCGGCTTGCAGCTGTCGGTGGCATAACGCAACTCATTCTGTCTGTACAACGAAAGTTGAACGGCCAGCCCGTGCTTTTTATCAGCAGTGATATAGGGAAAATCGTAGAAAATTTGAAACTGCTTTTTGTAGCCCAAACGGAATTTCACTTTCAGCGTTTCGGCTCGGCCGCGGAAGTTATTGTTTATCAACATCAAACCATAGTTGATGCGCTTCCAGTCACCATCTTTGAAAAAGGCGCTTAGGTTACGGTCGGCCTGCTCAAAAATGATGTAAGGCCACCAGTACCAGCGCTCTTCGAGCATCACAAGCACCTGTTTTTCGTGCTCGTTCAGGTCTATCAAACTTATTGTGACATAATTAAATAGCGATGTATTGAGCAGATTCTCCTTTGAGCGCGACAAAACAGCATCGGCGGCATCGGCTTGCAGTGTATCTCCTTCAGTGAAAAGCAGTTCGCGCCTGACAATGAACTCTTTTGTTTTCCGGTTGCCGGCAATCATAATGTCGCGTACAACAAAATCGGAAGTTATTGCGGAAGAGTCACGCTGTTGCGCATCAGCAGCGAAAAAGCTGATTGTCAGCGCAATAGCAAAGAATATAAAAGTCAGTCGGCTCACTAAATGCTCAGGAATTTCATAAAGGAATTGTAGCGGTCCTCCAACATCGAATCAAATTCGCGGTCGCTCGAGAATACCTGCACAATTCGATAACTGTAGCGCTCAAATGTCTGAATAACAGGCGAAATATCGGTGCGATTGAATTTGATTGTCACATAAATATTGTCGGTTTGGGAATGGTTCTGCACGAACAAGCTGACAATCTTCGTATCGTTACCTTCAACAATTTGCGAAATTTGGCTCAATGAATAGTCGCGCACGCTCATCTCAAGCACAATAATCGCACCGCGCCCGCCATTTGAAACCATCTGCGCAAGCTCGTGCGAAAGGTCGGGTAAAGTAATGACTCCCAAATATTTATCTTCGACATCAAGAACCGGCAGAACTGACAGATTATTTTCGGCAAAAGGCTGCAATGCTTCAATAATATGCTGATTATCATATATAAACGGGCGCGTCATCACTCGTATTTGGCTGTCAATAGCATCATCGGGATTGTTCATATCGTAAATCTCCTGTTCCGAGACCAAGCCCAAATACTCGCTGCCATCAACAACCGGCAGATGCGACACCTTGAACACGTCCATCCAATTGAGCGCGTTGGTGCCAGTGTCTGTCTTATGCAGAGCCGGAACCACATCCGATAACAAATCGATAACTATCATAGCAAAAATTAACTTGTAAATGTACGAAAAACTACGAAACCGCAGAGTCACTCATTTACTAATGGCGCCCTGCGGTCAACGAAACGATGGCTTGCGGGGACAAAGCACCTTTTTTCGTCTGAAAATCAGTACAGCAAACCGAACGTCCACAGCAGAATGCGGTTGTGGGGACTGCATCTGTATCGTAAACATCTAAAAGACTTTGCAAAGTTCTTTTTTGGCGAAAAAAAGACTTTCTAAGATTGTTTTTAGTGCAAAAAAAGACTTTCCAAGATTATTCTATGGATAAAATTCGGACAAAAAAATCAGCCAAAACTGAAGATTTTCAACAGTTTTGGCTGATTATTAATCAAATATTGATTATTACATACGTTTAAATGTCAGTTTCTGCGATACTTTTGGATAGTCAGCTCCGCTTGGTTGTTTTTCGTACATCACATCATTAGCCATATCATAGTAGCCTTCCATTGTGATAACAAGAGTGTTTCCTGAAACTGAGAATTTTGCTTTCTCAACTGTTCCATC
>CAMHPA010000072.1 GCA_946186925.1 uncultured Bacteroidota bacterium
GGTATGTTCTATGACTGCGACAATCTGACTTCAGTTGATATTCCAAACTCTGTTAAAATCATTGGAAGCAATGCGTTCTATGACTGCGACAATCTGACTTCAGTTGATATTCCAAACTCTGTTATAAGCATTGGAAGCTATGCGTTCTATGACTGCGACAATCTGACTTCAGTTGATATTCCTAACTCGATTACATCTATTAGCTATGGTATGTTCTATGACTGCGACAATCTGACTTCAGTTGATATTCCAAACTCTGTTACAAGCATTGGAAGCTATGCGTTCCATGACTGCAACAAACTCTCTGGTGTAAATATACCGAATTCAGTTACAAGCATTAGCAGCAATGCGTTCTATAACTGCGACAATCTGGCTTCAGTTGATATTCCAAACTCTGTTACAAGCATTGGAAGCTCTGCGTTCTATGACTGCGACAATCTGACTTCAGTTGATATTCCAAACTCTGTTACACGCATTGAAAGCTATGCGTTCTATAGTTGCAACAAACTGTCTGAGGTAAATATACCAAAATCGGTTACCTATATTGGCCCATATGCATTCGCTGGCTGCCCAATAAAATCAGTTGAATTGCCAAGCACTATTACAAGAATCGAAGATTATGCGTTTTACAATTGCACAGACCTCACATCGATTGAGATCCCGAACACTGTCACATATATTGGTCAGTATGCGTTTTATGGTTGCACTGGTTTGTCATCGGTTGAGATTCCAAACACTGTCACTTATATTGGACAATACGCATTCTCAAACAGCGGTTTAACATCGGTTGTGGTGCCAAATTCGGTATCATCCATGGGCAACTATATGTTCCAAAACTGCGCCAAATTACAATCGGCAAAGGTTCGATTTGTCTCAACTGGCATGTTTTACGAATGCGGAAATCTCTCCTCTGTTGAAATAAACAGGGACAATATCGCCACCTATGCTTTCTATGGCTGCAGCAGCTTGAACTCGGTTGAAATACCAACAACAGCCACAAACATTGGGCGGTATGCATTCTATGGCAGTGGTTTGACATCGATTGAGCTGCCAAATTCGGTAACAACCATCAACGGCTATGCATTCCAAAATTGCATGAACCTTGAATCTGTAATATTACCGAACTCAGTTATATACATCTACAATCATACGTTCGCTGGTTGTAAAAACTTAAAATCCATTAATATTCCCAACTCTGTAACATTAATTGACGATAACGTGTTTAGCAACTGTTCGAACCTTGAACCCTTTGAAATTCCAAGTTCTGTGACAAGAATCGGAGGATACGTATTTGAGAATTGTTCGAAATTTGTCTTCATTGAATACGACAACGCCTTGTATTTGGGCAACAGCGAGAATCCGTACTATGCGCTTATCAAGCAGAAAAACAGCAGCGTAACAGAATGCAAAATAAACGACAACTGTAAAGTTGTTGCAAGTTATTCATTCAGAGCTAACTCTAATCTTAAAAAAGTTGGCATACCAGCATCTGTTGATTACGTTGGTTCCTTTGCTTTCTTAGATAGCTACAACGGCACAATATACTGCGAGGCAACCAGCCAACCCAGCGGATGGGACAGCAACTGGAACTACAACGGCGGATATGTGGTTTGGGGTGCCAACTTGGATGAAATGGGTAGCGAAGACAATGAAGAAGGCAACGAGGGTGGCTTCACCGCCATTGGTGACAACTACGCCCCCACCCTCAACATCTACGCCTATGGCAACACCATTGTAGTAGAAAACGCCTCGGAAGAAATCTGTATTTATGATTCAATGGGACGTTTGGTATGCAAAGATAATGCGCACGCATCTACCGAACTAAACGTCAACAGCGCGGGCATTTACTTTGTAAAAGTTGGCAATACCACACAAAAGGTGTTTATTAACAAATAAGCGACTATAGTTTCAACAAACAAAAGGCAGGAACAATGTTTCTGCCTTTTTGTTTACAATCGGTTTGGTTTTGTAGCAGATGCGCCATGGAGCGTCTCGCCGCATTTACACACAACTTTCCTTCAGCACCTGCAGCGCTTCTGGTCCGCAATTCATTACAAGGTCGATAATCGACAGGTTTGGAATGAAGCCGAATCGCTCGCCGAAAACCTGCGTGTATGGCTGCGGCGCAAAGTGCGGGTCGGCTGATTGGTGCGACAGTTTCGGGTGGATTGTGTTGCGATAGTCGGGACAATCGGGGGTGTGCACGTAATCGGCGGTCAAGACCGTGTTATCGGGCTTTTTCAGCCATTTCAAGCACACTTCGAGTATTGCGCGGTTATAGTCAATCAGAAAATCGAAACGGCGCTCGTAGAACGGCAGAATGTCGTCGGCATAATAGTCGAAAAACGGCGACGACTTGTAGAGCGACCGAATGGTGTTGAAATGGTTCTTCTGCCACGGCGTTTGGTATGCAATGCGAATGTCGCGCGTTATTGGGTTGTGCGTATCGCTCTTAAGAATAGGCACTTGCAGCGTCTGAACGCAGTTGGGGCCGTAGAGCGCGCAGCGGTTGCGAAAACTTTGTTTGGGAAAGGTTTCGAATTGCTCAATCAGCACCTGGCTGTGGCTGACAATCTTTGTAAACCATTGAACTGGCGCCCAATAGGCGGTGCTTAATAGACAAGTGCTGGTAGCGGACATAGTGTTTTATTTTTGGTGAATTGGTGAATCGGTGAATTGGTGAATTGAAAGGTTTAGTCGCTTCGCTGTTGAGAAGATTTAGTTTAAGGTTTAACGGGTTTAACAGGTTTAAAATGGACTTCAGACTACAAACAACGGACTACAGACAAATTTGAGTAATGTTTAAAGTGCAATGATTAATAATTCTCTAATGCCTAGTGCCTAATGCCTAAAACCTTGTTTTAAGTGTAAAGTGTAATGAATCGTAACTCGTAATTCATAATTCGTAATTCACTAGTGCCTAATCCCTAACACCTAACACCATATTACAAATTAGCCAAGACAAGAGCACTAGCGCCGAGAATTGCGGCATTGTCGCCCAACTGCGACGGCAGCACCTGCGTTTTGTTCTTGAAGATATTCAGCATATTGGCTTCCATTGCGCGGCGTGTGGGCTCAAACAGAATCTCGCCTGCCTTTGCCAAACCGCCAAACAGGAATATGGCTTGCGGGCTTGTAATTGCCACAAAATCAGCCAGAGCACGGCCTAACATTTCGCCTGTAAATTCAAAAACTTCTCGTGCAATGGCGTCGCCCCGAGCGGCCGCCTGCGACACTTTCAAAGCCGTCAGTTCGCTGTTGGGGATTGAGCGTAACTCACTGTCAATATTACGTTTAGCCAACAGTTCGGTTGCTGTGCGCACCACGCCCGTTGCCGACACATAGGTTTCAAGGCAGCCTTTGCGCCCGCAGCCGCAGTCGCGCCCGCCACGCTCAACAATCACGTGGCCGCACTCGCCTGCAAAGCCATCGTGGCCGTAGAGCATCTTGCCGCCAGTCACAATGCCGCTGCCAAGGCCCGTTCCAAGGGTAATCTCAATGAAATCGGTCATTCCCTTTGCGCCGCCGTACACCATCTCGCCAATGGCGGCGGCGTTGGCGTCGTTGGTCAGGAATACTGGCACACCGGACTGTTTCTTAAAGGTTTCCACAATCTTCACCACGCCCTTCCACGGCAGGTTGGCGGCATTCTCAATGCAACCGCTGAAATAGTTGCCGTTGGCTGCGCCAATGCCAATGCCCGCAAGTTTGCATGGCTGCTCAATCGTGCCAAGCAATTGCCTTATGCCTTCGGAAACAGCGTCGGCGAACGCTTGAAAATCAGCGTGCCCGCTAGTGGGTATGCTGCTTTGGGCAAGTATCTCGCCATTGTCAGTCACAAGGCCGAAAGCGGTGTTTGTGCCGCCAATATCGATTCCAACTGAAAGATTCATATTTTTAAAAGTTTAGAGTTGAGAAGTTTAGTCGCTTCGCTGTTTAGAAGGTTTAGCATTTCGTTTAATGTTTAATTGGTTAACTAGTGAATCGTTTTAATCCTAATTTCTAAATCCTAACTCCTAATTCCTAATTCCTAATGCCTAGTGCCTAGTGCCTAACTTCTCACGTGCTTATATTTGAATATCAACGCGAACGAAACGGCCACCGCCAATGCGAACGCTGCGAAAATGTACCAAGCCACTGACCAACCTTGCATCATATCGAACGACGGGTCGCCTAATCGGTTGTAAACGAAACGATTGACTACCATCTGCGAAAGCAGCGAGCCTACCGTTGCGCCAAGGCCGTTGGTCATCATCATAAACACGCCCTGCGCGCTCGAGCGAATGTCGTCGGTGGTGTTCAGGTCGACAAAAAGCGAGCCGCTGATATTGAAAAAGTCGAAGGCCACGCCGTAAACAATCATCGAAAGGACGAAAAGCCAAACGCCGCCTTCGGGGTCACCCAAACCGAAGAATCCGAAGCGGCAAACCCACGCCAACATCGAAATCAGCATCACTTTCTTAATACCTAACCGCTTCAGAAAGAACGGAATAAGGAGAATGCATAGCGTCTCGGAAACCTGCGAGAGCGAACTCAGCATTATGTTGTGGCGCACTGCGAAGGCGTCCGCATAGTCGGGATTTTGACCGAAGTCGCTCATAAAAGTGCCCGCAAACCCGAACGTCACCTGAAGGCACATTCCGAGCATAAACGAGAAAATGAAGAACTGCCGCATCTGGCGGTTGCCGAAGAGCGTGAACGCCCGCAGCCCCAACGCTTCAACTATCGACGCCGAGCGTTTGCCACCGCTTGTGGGGCAGTTGGGCAGCGTGAAGGCATAAACGGCCAATACTAGCGACCACGCCGCCGAAATGAACAACTGGCGGTAATCTTCCTTAAAATCAGTCAAATCGACAATCCACATCGACACAATGAAACCTATGGTACCGAAAACGCGAATTGGCGGATAGGCGCTCATCGTGTCCATCCCCGCGCGCTCTAACGCATTGTACGACACCGAGATTCCCAGCGCTACTGTCGGCATAAAGAACGCCACGCTGGCGGCATAGAACGGGAATATCTGCGCGAAAGTGACATCGGCGCCATATCGCAGTCCCATCAATCCTGCCATAGCCATAAAGACGGCGGCCAATCCCTGGCACATTCCGAGCAGCCGCTGGGCAGGAATCCATTTGTCGGCCACAATGCCCATCAAGGCTGGCATAAAAAGCGACACAATGCCCTGCACGGCGAAAAAGGCGCCAATGCTTGTGCCCATCCCGATATTGCCCAAATAAATGCCGAGCGAACTCAGATATGCGCCCCAAACGGCGTATATCATCAGGTTCATTGCAATAAGGCGGATTTTTAATGCTAAATTGTTCATTGTCAAATAAATTATTCTGATTACTGATTGGATTGAGCAGAGGCGCTGCTATTGTTTTGGGGTTTTGCCGATGCCGGTTTGGCCGTCAGCTTTGGACGGATTTTGCCCAACTTCTTCGCCTTCTCCCAGGCGGCCTTTTTAGCTTCATACTCCTCGTAGTGGCGTTCTAAATAATTGTCTGCCATAATGATATTTATAAGAAACGAATTGGCGATCCACTAAAAATCACCGTTTCAAATTTAAAAGATTGATAGGTAAGTTGCAACTCATGATGTGAAACATAAAAAAAAACTGTCACACACCATTAGTAACACACTGCAAATTCAAACATATTAAAATACCATTCATCGGTTAAATCAGCCAAAATATGCGTTAATTTTCACCAAACATCGATATAAAAACTAAGTCTAATACTGAATGTTTGCCCCCGCTCAGCAGGTTTTCTCACGAAAACATATTTTTGTTGCGATGAAATTCAAAATTACACTCATAATAATTATGGTAATAGCGGCACTCGGCGCACATGCACAAAAGGCGCTGTGGCAAAGAGCTAGCTTTGAATGCCAGGGAGAACCGCTCACCACATTTCTTGAAAAAGCTGAGGCGGCAAGCGACCTGCATTTCTACTATAAAGACATTTGGGTGAACAGCATCACCATTCCGGTCACAACCGAAGGCAAAACCTTTCAATGGGTAATAAATACATCCATAACCAATTACGGTCTCACATACATTGTTTTTCAAGAACGCAACATCATCTTTATTCCACAAGGTTTTACACTTGACAACGACAAACTGGTTGAAGGAATGGTTGGCTACGTAAAAGTAATTGGTAATCTGATGGATAAAGGACGGTATAAGCAGAATAAAGTTGAGGGGACAGTGCGCGAAGGCAAAACAGGTGATCCGATTGTGGGGGCCGTCGTAAACGACAAGGCTCACCGCATTGCCACCACTTCAGATATGAACGGCCACTATGAGTTGCTGCTGCCTACCGGACAGACAGAGCTTGAAGTGTCGTCAGTTGGGCTTGAAACTGAAGTGATTAAGATTGACGTACTCAGTCCGGGCAAACTCGATGTAGACCTAATGGAAGCGTCAATAGCCATTGAAGGTGTGACTATCACAGCGGCCAGTGGTAAGAATCAAATAAACCGCACTCAAATGGGCACCGAAACAATGGACATGCAGACAATCAAAAGACTTCCCGTGCTAATGGGAGAAGCCGACATTATACGCAGTATGACACTGGCGCCGGGCGTGCAGACGCAGGGCGAGATGTCAGCCGGCTTCAACGTGCGCGGCGGCAATGTTGACCAAAACCTTATTCTGCTGAACGATGCGCCAGTCTACAACACATCGCATTTGTTCGGCCTGTTCTCAACATTCATACCATCAGCCATCAGCAGCGTAGAACTCTACAAAGGCTCACAGACGGCCAATTACGGCAGCCGCATAGCATCAGTGATGGATATCAGGCTGAAAAACGCCGACACGACACGACTCCACGGCAACGCGGGCATCGGCATACTGAACAGCCAGGTGTTTGTTGAAGCGCCCGTGGGCCGCAAATGCAGTTTCTACGCCGGCGGACGCACAACCTACTCCAATTGGCTACTGCACAAGATGCACAATGCCAACATCCGCAATAGCGAGACCAGTTTCTATGACCTGATCGCCAAAGTTGACATACGCCCCAACCGCAACCAACGCTTTGACATTTTTGGCTACTACAGCAACGATTTCTTCAACTATAACAATTTGAGCGAGTTTGAATACACTCAACAGATTGTTGGCATGAACTACCGATGGCTCATCAATCCGCAGATGCAGTTCAAACTGTCGGGAAGCCACACAAGTTACACCTCGGTGATGTCGGATCTGGCGCAAAAAACGCTAAGCAGCAGTGTCGAAACAGGCATCTACCACACTCACGGCAAAGCCGAGATGCTAGTTGAACAAATGAACCACGACTTGAACATCGGCCTTGAAGCCAATCTTATAAGAATAAACCCGGGCAAGATGACGGCATATAACAGCGAGTCGTCGGTGCTGCCTGCCAAAACCGCTGATGAGAACGGCATTGAAGCAGCCGTATTTGTAGCCGACAACTACATCATTACCGACGACCTGAGCGCTACCGCGGGCATTCGCTTCTCGTGGTTCAGCAAAATTGGCCCCTGCACCCAATATGAGTATTCGGCAAAAGATGCGAAAAGTGCCTCAACAATCAGCGATTCAACAATTTACGCCAATGGCAAGCTGGTAAAGCCCTATCAAGGCATTGAACCGAGAATTGGCCTGCGCTACAAGCTATCCAACACAAGCTCAATTAAAGCCGGATATAGCTACACAAAACAATATCAACAACTTATAAGCAATAGCACTTCGGCCATGCCGTCTGACTACTGGAAACTGGCTGACGCTAACACCGCGCCATTGTCGAGCCACCAGGTTTCAGCCGGCTACTTCACCACCTTGCTCGAAGAGATTTTCGACTTTTCAGCCGAGATATACTACAAAACCGCAAAGAACCAGATCGACTACAAAAACGGAGCTGAGACAACAATGAACGGCAACATTGAAAGAGACATTCTGGCCGGTGAGGTACGTTCATACGGAATCGAGCTGATGGTTAAGAAAAACATGGGCGACTTGACTGGCTGGATCAGCTACACACTATCGAACACACAAATGAAGGTTGACGGACCGTTCGACGAAGAAAAGATAAACAACGGACGCTATTATGCAGCCATCACCCATCATCTGCACGACCTGAGTATCACAGCCAACTACCAGATAACCCGCCGCTGGAACGCCGCCGCCAACTTTGTGCTGACAAGCGGCCGGCCGGCAACCTACCCCAAATATGTCTACCAGATGAACGGGATGAATATCGTCCATTTCTCAGACCGCAATCAATATCGGCTGCCTGCCTACCACCGCCTCGACCTTTCGGCCACCTACGACGGTTTTTTGAACAAGCGGAGGAGAGTGCACCCTTCGCTCACATTTGCAGTATATAACGCCTACGGACACAAGAACATATACTCTGTGTTCTACAAGAAAACAGATCCGTCGGAGGAAAACAACTACAACAGCTACGGACTTTACAAACTGTCGATAATTGGCGTTCCGATACCATCAGTAACACTTAACCTTAAGTTTTGATAATGAAACATTTGAAGCTAATAATACTGATTTTTCTATTTGCCGGATGCGAAGAGTACTTTGTTCCGAATGTCGACTCGGTGCAACCTGTTTATGCGTTTGAAGGGTATGTGACCAGCCAACCAGGCCCATACTGCATAAGAGTCATGAGATCAAACGGATATAACACTGATCCACAAATTGAATTTGTACCGGACGCATCGGTTGCTATCGAGTGCAAAGACGGACAAATCTATAAACTGACTCACGATAGCGCCGGCTGTTACTACACCGACAGCGCTGAATTTGTGGGCCGCCCCAACCTATCATACAGACTCAAAGTTGAGACAGCTGATGGCAAGCAGTTTCTGTCGGAATACGAGCAAATGCCCCCCTGCCCTGATATTGAAGAGATATCTGCCAGATATTATGAAAAGAAAACTGTCAGGACAGACGGCACAAACTACTTCGATGAGATAGAAAATGGCCTACAAGTGACGAATACCACCGATGCCTATGGCCAGACACCATACTACCGGTACGACTGCCAGCTGATTTTGCAATCGCAGCAACGCTATTCAAACCCGCCAATGGCATTCGACTTATTCATCTACCGGCCGGTCAACTCATACGGCAAGTTGTTCATAGCCAACGCCAACGACTACGTAGACAAACGCATAACCGGCAACCAGCTATTCTGCACCTCAAAAAAAATGCTCAAATATGCCGACTATACCCTTGTTGAAGATATGGAGTTTGATGTGAAAAACTATGGCGAATTTGTCAAAGTCACCCAATACTCAATGACAGAGGCGCAATACAATTTCTGGAAAGCTGTCAGCAACCAAACCGAAAACAAGAATTACATTTTCGGACAGATTGAATACCAAGTTGTTGGAAACATAAAATGCACCAGCAACCCCGAAGAACCGGCACTGGGCTTTTTTGGAGCCTCAGCGGCCAAAAGCAAGATTCGCGCGTTCAGCCTGCGCGACGACAACAATGTTGTTTGCTCATACGACATAAACTACTTCCCCGCCACCGACACAACTATTGTATGGGAAAGTATGCCAAATTACTTAGTGTGGTTCAGCAACTGATATGGATAACATGATGATTAAGAAGATTCTATTGACATTGGTAATATCATACGGACTGGTTGCCGCAGCATTTGCCGAAACAACCGAGACGCCCGTGTGTCTGCAAACCGACCGCAGCATCTACATATCAGGCGACAATATGCTGTTTGGTGTCATTTTCAACCGCAACCTGATGCACGACAGCTCCATCGGCAATGACATGATCATCGACATAACCAGTATAAACAACCAATGGATAACCGGTTGCATAACTAAATATTCTGGCGGCAGTGCGTCTGGAATGCTCAATATTCCGGACACTCTGCCAACAGGCTACTATAACGTGCGGGCATACACCAGCCACCCAAACACTGACAATTACTATTGCTGTCGCGAAATATTGATTATCAACCGTTTCGGAAACACGCCCAACCAAATCATGCGCAAAAACGGTGAAAAAACCTCACAAAAGGCACAATGCGGCATCATTGAACTGACAAAAACCGACTTTTCGACGCGCGAGAAGATTGAGATTGCTCTCTCCTGCCCTGACTCCATTGCGGCCACACTACGAATTGTAAATCGCCAACATTGGACCGACGAGGCAGAACCCATGACCGGTAAATGCGCGCCTATCGCCGTCAACGAAGGCTACACTCCGCTAACTCCATACGATGGCATCCTGGTAACCGGAATTGTCACCGATTCGGCCTCTGGCAAACCTATTCCCAATGCTGTTGTTTTTATATCGTTACAAGACAGCATCATAAGACTAAAATATGATATTACCGACGAAGACGGATCTTTCTGTGTGCTGCTGCACAACTACTACGGCCAACAACAGATTTTCGCCAACGCATTCAGCCAACATATTGAACCATTGCACAACGCTCGGATAGAATTGACAAACCAGTTCAACACCACAACCACTGCGACAACCGATCTGATTGAGGTGTATCCGCAAACCGACAGCGCCGAACTCGACAAGGCAATCATTTCAAAAGCCTTTGAAATGCTACCATTTACACCAGTGGGCATTGATAATAGGCCCGCCCATCTAATTGACCATTTTATGTTGGGCACACCGCGCCAAACCGTCTTCACTGAGGACTTCGTGGCACTCGACAATTTTAGAGAAATAACACGCGAGCTAACACCATTTTTACGCATTCGCAAGGCTAAAAACGGAGAACCCGAAATTCGTATTGTTTCCGAAAAAGGTGAGGTTTACACCAATCCATTACTACTTGTCGATGGAGTGCCATTAACTATGCTCAACAGATTGATGGACAAAGGCAGCGCAACAATAAAACGTGTGGACACGCAGAACAAGCCACGGCATCTCGGCAACATCAGTTTCAACAACGGCATTGTAGCCGTCTGGACTCACAAACTCGATTTCTGGGAAAAATGCCATGTGCCAGGAACATACTGCTTTGTGGTTCAAGGGTTTGAGCCGCCAATCAAGGCCTCAGTACGCAAGCAAACCAAAGACAAGTTGCCCAACTTGCAACAAACCATATATTGGAATCCGAACATTAAAACGGCCGAACAGCAAAACATTGAGGCTCAACTATCTGACGAAACAGGTGAGTTTGTCATTGAACTCTTCGGCATCGACCATAACGGCCAAATCGTCAGAGACTACAAACTGATTAACGTGAAATAAAAATGTCACAAATAAAGTACATATTGACAACAATTTGCATTGCGGCAACTCTAATAGCCAACGCACAAGGCACACTAACACGGAAATCAGCAATCCAGCACATCACGGGCGAACCTTTTGTGCACTATTATGCAATGTTCGATGGCGTGCCATTCTATCAGAGCGACTGGCTGACAGGCAGTGTGACAATGAAAAGCGGCGAGACATACGACGGACTGCAACTTCGCTACGACACGTATAAAGACGACCTTATTTACCAGAATAATCTGACTAATAATGTAATAATAATTGATAAAAGCTCAATTGCGCAATTCACTCTCACTCGTCCGCTCGATGGGAAAGTTGAGACATTCAAACCCATTGTAAACAAGAACCTTAGAGAAGAAAACGGGCACTATTTCGCTATCATTCTCGAAGACAGCCTTTCGGTAATAAAAAAATATGAAGCAAAAGAGGAACAATACAGCAATGTGAATATGACGCTGAAAAAGACAGGGGCTTTTGTGCATAAGGAAAGCCGTTACACATGGGATGGCACCGATTTGAAGGCTGTTCCTCGCTTCCGGCGCATGCTTCTCCGTCAATATCCTACGCACAAGGAAGATTTACGCAAATTCTTCTTCCACAACCACATCCGCATGAAAAACGATGATGATGTGCGGCTGTTGTACGAAGAGTTGAATCGTTTGTTAAGGAAATAGACGTTGCCACGAACCAATTGAATCTACCCCCAAATTATAGAGATGCGATATGATGCGTCTCTTTAATTGTAAATAGCAACTTTCTCAAAATCATATCGTTTTTCGATTGCGGCAAATATCCATAAATACCGATAGCCGAAAACCGCGACCTGGAAATAGAAATTACCGAGGTGCTAACAATCACGCGGAATGTGACGTCTGAAACCAATGTAATGACATTCGTCTGTGGGTGATTGGGGTTGGTCAAAATCGGCAGAAAAGGAGTAACATTCGTTGGTGACAATCAGTATACACACGATGTAAATAAAAAAGGAGGTTTTTATGAAACGCTTTTCATTTTTGGCAACAATTGTTGCACTGACGTCATTGTTCTTCACTTCGTGCGAAAAAGATGACAACGAACCTGAAACCACTGCTGAAGGAATTGTTTCGGCATTCTTCCCTACCGGCTACGGCGACAAAACAGTTGCCGCGTGGTACACAAGCACCGAGCACAAAACCAAAGAGGGTTACGACACCGAGAGTGCCACGGCCGTATATCTGTTTTCCGACAACACATATCTTGTAACTTACAGCAAAGTAGCTGAATACAAAGAGACCAAAGAGATTGAGGTACGCGACAAGAAAATCACGGCAAGTGGCAAATACGAGCTCAAATCAGGCGATTACACCAATGGTGAAGCCATTGTTTACATCGATGGCCAACCTACGGAGCTGAAAATCGCGGACGGCAAATTCTCGATTATGGACGAGACATTCACCAAGCAAGACAATAAAAAGGTTCCGGCTCCATCGGAAGGAACCGAGGACAATTCAGGCAACAACCAGTCGGGTGATAATCAGTCAGGTGACAACAATCAATCGGGCGATAACAACCAATCTGGCGACAACAATCAGTCAGGCGAAGAAGGTGACTTACCTGAAACATTAGAGGCATTCTTCCCGTCGTCTTTCAAGCCGCAAAGCGTTGCCGCGTGGTATTCGTACACTAACGTGGAGAACGACCGAATTAAGACAATGGCTGTTTTTCTTTTCGCAGACAACACCGTTGTGGTTACCAAAAACAAACTGAAAGCCGACGGCTCTGCCGAGAAGGAGATTGAGTTTGAAGGCACATTCTCGATTGCCAAAGGCGATTACCAAAACGGCACTGTCAACGTCAGCGGCTCCGGCAACAAATTCGAGGCTTACGTTACCGATGGTGTGCTCAGCGTTCCGGCAATGGGTGACGAGACTTTCACACTACAGGACAACAACATTCCCACCCCATCGGAGGCAACCGGCAACAATTCGGGGAACAACCAGTCGGGTGACAATAACAAAGATGACAATAATGATAACAACCAATCGGGCAACAACAACGGCGGAAAAGAGACTGGTTTGCCGGAGACGTTAGAGGCCTTCTTCCCTACAGCCTACTCTTCAAAAACGGTTGCCGCATGGTATTCATACACCAACGTGGAGAATGACCGGATAAAAACTCAGGCTGTTTTCCTTTTCACTGACAACACGGTGGTTGTTACCAAACACAAAGTGAAAGCCGACGGTTCGGTTGAAAAAGAGATAGATTTTGAGGGTACATACACGATTACCGAAGGCGATTATACAAATGGGAAAGCCAATGTCAGCGATATGTTCGAAGCTGTCATTACGGATGGATTGCTTACAGTTACAACGGGCGAACCTGAAAGCTTTACCAAGCAAGACAACAGTGCCGTTCCTGCCGCAAGCAACGCAACAAACTAAAAGATAATTGTTTGCATATACAAAAGAGAATATCCGCATTGGGTATTCTCTTTTTTTGTTTGGCTCGATGTCACAAAAAAGCGAAGCCCTCTCCGACTTCGCTTTTTCTATTACTCTGTTAATCAATCAATTCAATCTTTCTCGCATTCAATTAGTCATTTTAGGGTCACTGTTTCACCTTCTGATGATCATGTTACATCTACCCCACAATTCATCTTTATAGGCAAATGCATTCAGATCTGTCTTTCTTTCTGTAAATCCAACAGATTCATAACACTTTTTTGCTCTTTCGTTCTCAGGAAACACATTCAACTGAACTGCTTGCACATTCGTGATCTCAAATGCATACTTAACTGCCAGCCGGAGCATTTCCTTGCCGTACCCTTTACCTCTGTATTTAGGGGTGTTCATAACAAACTTCAGCATTCCTTCATTACTATCCAAATTGACTGAATAACAAAAGAACCCGATCAACTCTCCCTCGTCAGAAGTAACCACAAAAGGACTGACTCCAAACCGATCAGCCGCCTCCCGCATTGTTTTCTCAAAACTCTCTTTTTCCATAGGAAACTGAATCAGATTTGCACACCACATAGCATGCGCTCTTTCTTCTGTTATCCAGTTTTTTAATTCATCAAAATCTTTACTCTCTATGTACGGTCGTATTCTCATATCCGATTATCTCCTTCTTGTCGCAGCCCTATGGATCACAGAAACGTGAGTGATCATATTAGCCTTGTCATGATATTCTTTTTCAAAATGCATGCCAATTGCTTCAGCAGTTTTATATGATGCCTCATTGGTATATTTACAGTATGAATATATTGACGGATAATCCGTATTCTCAAAAGCCCAGTCCAGGACGGCATGTGCGGCTTCTTTGGCAAATCCGTACCTCCAATACTTCTTATGGATATGATAGCCTATCTCCGGCAGAATTTCTCCATCAATATTCTGTAAGGTAATGCCGCAATCTCCGATAAACTCACCGGTTTCTTTCAAAACCACAGCCCACAATCCAAAACCATATTGTGAGTAGTTTTCAAGATTCCATTCGATCCAGCGTCTGGTCCTCGCTTCATCAAATGGCGCAGGATAATGCTGCATTGTCTCGGCATCAGACATTATTTCATATAAAGCATCAAAATCGTCCATTGTGTACTCCCTGAGCAGGAGTCTTTCAGTTTCTATCAACGTTCAAGCCTTTTATATTTATGAAGTACTTTATATCTCCACTGTAGTTATTTCGGAACGCAGCAATTTGATTGCCTGTTCAACTGTAATCACCTTTGCGTACCGCTTTCCCCACATAAATTCATTAAAATATTTGTAGGCAGTTTCCTTATCAAAATAAGGATTATCATAGGTCGAATTGGTGTATGCCGGAACATAAATGTTGAATCCCTTTTCAAAACCGCTTTTAATTGTTGCGTCCATGCAATAGTCTGTTGACACACCGATTGTTATAATATCCTTTTCACCTTTAGTGTTCAGATATTCTGTTAATCCGGTCATTGGATGAAAAGCGCTGTTTACATTCTTTTCAAAA